>JBFZDM010000115.1:0-6779 GCA_041307365.1 Chromatiaceae bacterium
GCCGGCCCAATCTTTGCGGCTACTTTCGCACCTATGAGCAGGAGGCACCGGGGCCCGGCGGCACCGAACTGCGCGGCTATCACAAGCCAATCATGCTCGCCGGCGGCCTGGGCAATATCCGCGACGAACACATCCACAAACGCCCCTTCCCGGCGGGATCGCCCCTGGTGGTGCTGGGCGGGCCGGCCATGCTCATCGGCCTGGGCGGCGGCGCGGCCTCCAGCATGGCCTCCGGAGCATCGGCGGAGGACCTGGATTTCGCCTCGGTCCAGCGTGCTAATCCGGAGATGCAGCGCCGTTGTCAGGAGGTTATCGACTGCTGCTGCGCGCGGGGCGAGGACAGCCCCATCCTCTTCATCCATGACGTGGGCGCTGGTGGCCTCTCCAACGCCCTGCCCGAGCTGGTGCATGACGCCGCGCGGGGCGGGCGCTTCGAATTGCGGGCGGTGCCGAATGACGACCCCGGCATGTCGCCGATGGAGATCTGGTGCAACGAGTCCCAGGAGCGCTATGTGCTGGCCATCGCCGCCGAGGGGCTGGAGGAGTTCAAGGCCATCTGCGAGCGCGAGCGCTGTCCCTATGCCGTGGTGGGGGAGACCACGGAAGAGGAACGCCTGCTGCTGGGCGATGCCTATTTCGCCAACAACCCCATCGACATGCCCATGGCGCTGCTGTTTGGCAAGCCGCCGCGGATGTTGCGGGACGTCCGCCATTATCCCTTCCATAAGCCCGCCCTCGACCTGGCCGGGCTGGACCTGAAGGAGGCGGCCTTGCGGGTGCTGCGTCTGCCCACGGTGGCGGACAAGACCTTTCTCATCACCATCGGTGACCGTAGCATCACCGGCATGGTGGCCCGGGACCAGATGGTCGGTCCCTGGCAGGTGCCGGTGGCGGATGTGGCGGTGACGACCAGCGACTGTTTCGGCCATGCCGGTGAGGCCATGGCCATCGGCGAGCGCGCCCCCTTGGCCCTGATCGATGCCGCCGCCTCCGGGCGCATGGCCGTGGGCGAGGCCATCACCAATCTGGCGGCGGCGGATGTGGCCACCATCGGCGATATCAAGCTTTCGGCCAACTGGATGGCGGCGGCGGGTCATCCGGGGGAGGACGCCAAGCTGTTCGAGACGGCGCGGGCGGTGGGCCTGGAACTCTGCCCGGCCCTGGGCATCGCCATCCCGGTGGGCAAGGACTCCATGAGCATGAAGACGGTCTGGGAGGTGGGCGGCGAGCGGCGGACCATGATCGCGCCCCTGTCGCTTATCGTCTCCGCCTTTGCGCCGGTAGTGGATGCCCGCCGTACCCTGACGCCCTGGGTGCGCACCGATCTGGGCGATACGGACCTTATCCTCATCGACTTGGGGGCGGGCCACAACCGGCTCGGCGGCTCCTGTCTGGCCCAGGTTTATGGCCAGGTGGGGGACAAGGCACCGGACCTGGAGTCTCCGGAATCCCTCAAGCGTTTCTTTGCCGCCGTCCGGGAGTTGGCGACCGAGGGCCTGATCCTGGCCTACCACGATAGATCCGACGGCGGCCTCTTTGTCACCCTGTGCGAAATGGCCTTCGCCGGGCGCCGCGGGCTGGAGATAGATCTGGATGCCATCGGTGGCGATCCCGCCGCCGCCCTCTTCAGCGAGGAGTTGGGTGCCGTCATCCAGGTCCGTCATACGGACACGGACGATGCCCTCAAGCTCCTCCATGATCATTGTCTGGGCGCCCATTCCTTCGTCATCGGCAGTCTGGACGCCGCGGGCGATGAGGTTTTGCGGTTCCTGCGCCATGGCGTCCCCGTGCTGGAAGGGTCGCGGAAGGATTTCCAGCGCGCCTGGTCCGAAACCACCTTCGCCATGCAAGCCCTGCGGGACAATCCGGATTGCGCCACCGAGGAGCATGCGCGCATCGGGGACGCGGGGGATCCCGGCCTCCACGCCGATCTGACCTTCGATCCCGAGGAAGATATCGCCGCCCCCTTCATTTTGCGTGGGGTCCGTCCGCGGCTGGCGGTGCTGCGGGAGCAGGGCGTGAACGGTCAGGTGGAAATGGCGACGGCCTTCCACCAGGCCGGCTTTGCCTGCGTCGATGTCCACATGTCGGACATTATCGCCGGACGGGTCGAACTGGAGGGTTTCCTGGGCCTCGTCGCCTGTGGCGGATTTTCCTATGGCGATGTCCTGGGTGCAGGCGAGGGCTGGGCCAAGTCGATTCTTTTCAATCCCCGCGCCCGCGACCAGTTTCAGGCCTGGTTCGCGCGCCGTGATACCTTTGCCCTGGGGGTCTGCAACGGTTGCCAGATGCTGTCGAACCTGCGCGAACTCATTCCCGGCGCCGGCCACTGGCCCCACTTCGTGCGCAATCGCTCCGAGCAGTTCGAGGCGCGGACCTTATTGGTGGAGGTCCTGGAGACGCCATCCATCCTGCTCGCTGGCATGGCCGGTTCGCGGATGCCCATCGCCGTCGCCCATGGGGAGGGCCGCGCCGAGTTTCGCGACGGCGATCATCTGAGATCCGCCGGCAGCCGGGTCGTGCTGCGTTATGTGGAAAATGCCGGCGGCATCGCCGAGCGCTATCCGGCCAACCCCAATGGCTCTCCCCTGGGCATCGCCGGCCTGACCAGCCGGGATGGTCGGGTCACCATCATGATGCCTCACCCGGAACGTGTCTTCCGCGCCGTCCAGCATAGCTGGCGCCCCGACGGATGGGGCGACGATGGCCCCTGGATGCGGCTGTTCCGCAACGCCCGGGCCTGGGTGGGATGATCCGAAGTTAGGACCCTTGCAAAAATAAGTTGAAACAATACGTGGTCGCGAGTCCGGCGACGCCGCGGGGGAGATGTAGATGGGGCACCTGGGTGCGCGACGCGGGGATTCCCCGTCGGCGAAGTCAGGGCGCGACCAGGGCCAGTCCCGGTATGTTGCGGAAAAGCACCACCATCTCGTTGGGCACATCCCCGGCGAGGAAGCGGACCCCAATGACCATGGAGGCGAAGAGATACTGGCCGGCGATGGGCCGGGTCCTGCCCGGCCCTAGGCTCCCACGGTCAAGAGCCATCCTCGCGATCGCACGGGAATGTTGTAATATGTATACAGTAGCAAAGCCGTCACGCCACCACTAATCTATTTAATCATTTAATATCAATAAGATGAAGTTGAAGCTCGCTGTGGACGTTGCGGATTTGTTGAAAGTGGAAAAAGGTTGCACTTTTGTCTGAGTTTTACGCTAGAATAAACATAGACGGACGATTCGTCGCAACACGGGCTTGATCCCGCAGTTTCGGGGGGCGGTTCCCAGGGGCATCATCCCTTGGGGAAAGGCGGTGAGCGTCGTGGTTGTCATTCGTCTAACATATACTTCATGGCCCTTGTCGAAACGCCGATTTCTAAACCAAGTCCTTCTAACCTGAAAAGAGGATAAGAGAAGATGTCCAAAGCAACACTGACCCTTCGTGCCCTTGGCCGCGTGGCGCCGATCGCGCTGGCTGTCGCCATCATGGCCCCCGCCGCTCAGGCGGGTGACCAAGATAGCTTCTGGTTCGCCGCTGGCGACAGATCCCTCACCGAAGGCCAACTCTGGGTGAATAGCGCTGGTGAGTGCTGGCAGAGCGCCTACCCGGATGGCCCCAACAACTTGCCCCCCTGCGCCGCCAAGGTTGTGGTCGCCGAGGAGGTTACCGTCCGCCTGAACTTCGAGTTCGACAAGTACGAGGTGCCCACCTACGTCGTCAACAAGGAAGAGATCGCCCGGATCGACGATTACATCAGGGACATCCAGGCTACACCCGAAACCGAGAGGGTTACCGTTGTCGGCCATACCGACGCCGTCGGTTCCGACGCCTACAACATGGCCCTTGGCCAGCGCCGTGCCGACGCGGTTCGTAGCTACATCATCACCCAGGGCTATCCCGCCCAGCATGTCGCCCCCGCCGAGTCCCGCGGCAAGCGCGAGCTGCTTGCTGATTATCCGCCGGATTCCGTCCAGCAGCGCCGTGTCGTCATGCACAAGACCGACGTCCTGTAACATCTGAAGGTGGACAGGGCACCCAAGGTGCCCTGGTAAAAAAACCGGCCGCGGTCTCCGCGGCCGGTTTTTTTGTTCTCGGCTTTCGCCATGCCATCCCTTCGGAATCACGGACTTGTCGTGACCTTTCAGAACCGGCGACCTGACCCAAATCAAGGCGCCTCCCCGCGTTCTGACCACACTAGGCCGATCATCCTCCTTTTAGCCGAGAAGCCGCCATGACCGATTCGATCTCCGCTTATATGACCGCTGACCATCGACGCTGCGATCATCTGCTCGCCGTTTGCGAGCAGGCCCTGTCCACCGGGGACTGGGAGGGCGCCAAACGGGAAGGCCAGGGCCTGGCGGCGGCCCTCCTGACCCATTTCGCGCGGGAGGAGAATCACCTCTTTCCGGAATTGCTGGCCGCGGACCCCCGCGCCGCCGGGCCGGCACGGGTCATGACCATGGAACATCAGCAGATGCGCGCCCTCCTGGCCGAGCTGGAAGATGCCCGGGGGAATCGCGACGGGGATGCCTGTCTCGGCCTGGTGGAGACTCTGCATTTCCTTATCCAGCAGCACAACGCCAAGGAGGAGGGGATTCTCTACCCCCTTGCCGATCAGGGGCTGGCCCCGCAAGCGGCCAGGGTCGTGGACCAGCTCAAGGCATTCTGAACCATGGACAGGCTACTGGATGTCAGTCAACTGGAGCCGCCCGAGCCTCTGGAGCGAATCCTGGATGCCCTCGCCGATCTGGTGCCCGGTGATCAACTCAGCGTCATCCATAGGCGCGTGCCCTTTCCGCTCTACGATATGTTGCGCCGCATGGGCCATCGTTGGGAGACGGTGGGGGAGGAGGGTCGCTATCACATCCTGATCTGGCCGGAAGGGGAGTGATCAGCACAGGCGGGCTCGCCCTCGATCAGGCGCCGCCCTTCCATATCCCGGCCCGCTTTTTCCTCACCGCCCCCCTGTTTGCGGTTCTTGCCGGCCTGTTGCTGGTTTGGGAAGGCCCCTCGCTGCTCGCCTCGCGCTGGATGCCACCAGCCCTGGCGGCCACCCACCTGATCGCCATCGGCTATCTCGGCCAAGTCATGTGCGGTGCCCTTCTGCAGATGCTGCCCGTCATGGTGGGTGCCCCCGTGCCGGCCGTACGCTGGGTTGGCGCCCTGGCCCACCCCTTGCTTACCCTCGGCGCCCTGGGTTTGGCCTGGGGCCTGTGGCGGGGCGGATCTGTCATCCTGGGGCTGGGTGCCAGCGTTACCGGGCTAGGCTTTCTGGTCTTTCTGATCCCCGTTACCCTCGCCCTGACGCGGGCGCGGGGGGAACCAGGGACTCGCATGGCCCTGCGCGCCGCCGCCTTGGCGCTCCTCGTGACGGTGGTCCTGGGTCTGGTGCTGACTGGCTCGCTGCTCGGCTGGGTCCGGCTGGCGGAGTTTACGCCCTGGGTCGATGCCCACGCCGCCTGGGGCCTGCTGGGGTGGGTTGGTCTCCTGATCCTCGGGGTCGCCGTCCAGGTGATCCCCCTGTTTTATGTGACTCCGCCCTATCCCCTGCTGGTCCGCTCCTGGTTGGCGCCAACCCTCCTTGCCGGAATTTTCCTCGGTAGCCTGGCGGTGATCCATGGCTGGCATCTGACGGCCCGGCTGGCCTTGGGTGCATCGGCGGTGGGCTTCGTCCTCTTCGCCGTTTTGACGCTGGGACTCCTTGCCAAACGGGATCGCCGCCGCCAGGATCCCACCCTGATCCACTGGTGGACGGCCATGATCGCCATGATCGGCGCGACCCTGTCCTCGGCCTTGGCCGCGCCGCCGACCCTGACCGGCATCCTGCTGCTGGCGGGTCTTGGCCTTGGCCTGCCAGCGGGCATGCTCTTCAAGATCCTGCCCTTTCTGGCCTGGTTCCACCTCCAGCACCGCCAAATCACCACTGGCCGATTCGATCTACGCCTGCCGCACATGGGTACCCTGCTCCCCCTCGCCTGGGCTCGCGCCCAGTTCGGTCTTCACGGACTGGCCTTGCTGCTGCTCATGGGCGCCGTCTTCATCCCGGCACTGGCTCGACCCGCCGGTCTGGTCCTGGTCCTGTCCGCCCTGGTTCTACAGGGGCTGCTGCTGGGCGTAATCCTCGCTTACCGGCGGGCGGCTCTTGCCTTCTTGGTCCCGGCGGATTGACCCGCGGATCCACCGGACAATGGGGCAGTTCGGCATTCTGCGGGGCGGCGGATCTCTACCCGAACAATCGAGATAGGAGAAGGACGCCGAGGACCAGGGTGAAGATACCCACACCGCGACGGATCCCGGCCTCTGGCAGATGCTTGACGGTGGCAGTGGCCAGGGGCACGGACAGCAAGGCGCCAGCTATCAGGGGCAGGGCCAGGGACCAGTCTATGCCGCTCTTAAAGACCAGGTAGGCGCCCAGGCCGACGGCGCAGGTCAGGGCTTCGGCCATGGAGGTGATGGCCACCGCCTGTCGCGCTGGCACCCCGGAAACCACTTGCCCGGAGGTTACCAGGGGACCATAACCGCCGCCGCTGAGCCCCTTGTTGAAGGCGGCGACCAGGCCAATAGCCAGGATGCCGCCGGTGTTATAGCGGATCTGCCGGCGGGCGGTGAGGAGCGTCACTAGGCCCATGGACAGCACTATGATCGCGATCAGGAGAGAAAACCATTGGGCCGAGATCTTGACGGCAAGCATGACCGCCGCGATGGCCCCCACCGCGCTCAGGAGCCCCAGCAGGCCGAAGGTGCGGCGCGCGGCATGGTCGGCGCGCAGGTCGATGTTGCC
>JBFZDM010000207.1:0-3507 GCA_041307365.1 Chromatiaceae bacterium
AGATGAGGATCGTTGACGCCGCCGATCAGGTCGGCGGCGGGCAGGTCCGGATAGCTCCAAGGCCAGACATTGGACTCCAGCGCCGGCACCCGGGCCCCGTGACGATCGATCTGCCATTCGACCACCTGTTTCCAGGGCCAGACCTTGTTCAGGGAACCGATCATGACGCCGACCAGGGCGGCGATAGTGAGGTCGTGATACTTGTGCAAGAGCCAGGACAGCAGGTTAGAAAAGGCGATGAGGCCGGTGGCCGCGCCGGCGGCAAACACCAGGAGGACGGAAATCCGCAGCTCGCTCACGGCGGCCAGGATGTACTTGTACATGCCAAGCAGCACCAGAATGAAGCTGCCGGAGATGCCGGGCAGGATCATGGCGCAAATGGCAATGACAGCGGAGACAAAGACGAACCAGTAAGCGGTATTGGGCTCCGCTGGCGTGAGGATGGTGATCAGGTAGGAAAATACGGCGCCCAGGACCAGGGCGAGATACTCCCCCGCCGTCCACCTGGGGATGTGACGGGCGACGAAGAAGGCGGAGGCAATCACCAGGCCGAAAAAGAAGGACCAGACCAGGATGGGCTGGGTTTCCAGCAACCCGTGGATAAGCTTGGCCAGGGAGAAGATGCTGACGCCGATGCCCAGGACCAGGGCCAGCAGGAAGCTGCCATTGATCGCACCCCAGAAGGTGCCGATCCCATCGCTGAAGAGCCGCCGGAGGGCGGCGAGGTTGATCGACTTGAGGGAGTCGATGAGTTCTTCGTAGATGCCGGCGATAATGGCGATGGTGCCGCCGGAGACGCCCGGCACCACGTCGGCGGCCCCCATGGCGACTCCACGCAACGTGATGCCCACGTAATCCATGAACTGGCGATGGGGGGTGAAGGCTGGTGGAGGGGCGGCGGCTTTCATGGCGTACTTTCTTTTCCATTGACTGAAGTCGGTGCCCCTGCTCGGGGCCTGGCCGCTATGCTGAGGGATGCGGCGATGGCCCGCAAGATATGAGAAGGGAACTGATGCCCCTCCCACGTGTCTTTCGGCCTTGGAAGAGGGCCGGCGACCCATTCGCCGTCAGGCGCCAAAATCGGACAGCCCACAATGATGCCAACGGAGACCCCGGCATGAAACCAGCCCAGAGCCAGAGCCCGGCGACAGTAGACACCAATATCCTACGCGCGGAATTCGCCCAACTGCGCGGACGCGTGGAACGTCACATCCTCGGACAGCCGGGCCTGGTGGAGCGACTCCTGATAGCCCTGCTGGCGGACGGCCACCTGCTGGTGGAGGGGGCCCCCGGCCTGGCCAAAACCAAGGCCGTCAAGGCCCTGGCCGCTGGCCTCGAAGGCGACTTTCACCGCATCCAGTTTACCCCGGACCTGCTGCCGGCGGACCTCACCGGCACCGAGATCTACCGCCCCCAGGATGGCAGCTTCCGGTTCGACAAGGGCCCCGTCTTTCACAATCTGCTGCTCGCCGACGAGGTCAACCGCGCCCCGGCCAAGGTCCAGTCCGCCCTGCTGGAGGCCATGGGCGAGCGTCAGGTCACGGTGGGCCGGGAGACCTACCGGCTGCCGGAACTCTTCCTGGTCATGGCTACCCAGAATCCCATCGAGCAGGAGGGCACCTATCCCCTGCCGGAGGCCCAGCTTGACCGGTTCCTGATGCATGTGCGGGTCGATTACCCCGACCTGGCGTCGGAGAAGGCCATCCTGCGCCTCAACCGCGACGAGGCCCGGGGCCCGGCTGACGTGGAGGAAGGGCCGCGCCTAAGCCAGCGCGCCATTTTCACCGCCCGCCGCGCCATCCTCGACCTCTATATGTCCACGGACGTGGAGAACTACCTGGTCCATCTGGTCCTGGCGACCCGCGACCCCCAACTGGCGGGGGGCGGGCTGAGCGGCTGGCTGCGCTTCGGCGCCAGCCCCCGCGCCACTTTGGCCCTCGATCGCTGCGCCCGTGCCCGCGCCTGGCTCGCCGGTCGCGATTATGTCTCCCCGGAGGACATCCAGGACCTGGCCCCCGACGTCCTGCGCCACCGCGTCATTCTCTCCTACGAGGCCGAGGCGGAGGGCAGAACGGCGGACCATTATGTTGGCGAGCTGCTGGCATTGGTGCCCGTGCCTTGAATATCTGGGTGATGGGCGGGTACGAGCCCCCCTACTGCATGGGGTTGATGTCTTGATGGCGACGGCGGCAATGGCGACGCATGAACACTCGTCCGGTGTCAAGGTTTCCCTGCAAGACCTGCTCGCCCTGCGCGGCGAGGCGGGACGCTTGGATCTGGCACCGCGCGGCAGGATTCTGGCTACGCGGAGCGGCGGCCATCTCTCGCGCTTTCGCGGCCGGGGCATGGAGTTCGACGAGTCTCGCGTCTATCAGGCGGGCGATGACGCCCGCAACATGGACTGGCGGGTGACGGCCCGCGCCGGGACACCTCATATCAAGCTCTTCCGCGAGGAGCGGGAGCGCCCCCTCTGGCTGCTGGTCGATCAGGGGCCATCCATGCGGTTTGGCACACGCGTCGCATTCAAGTCGGTGGTGGCCGCCCAGGCGGCGGCCCTGTTGGCCTGGGCGGCGGCTGACCGGGGTGACCGGGTCGGCGGCCTGGTCTTCGACGAGCAGGGCCGCTTCGAGCAGAGACCCGCCGCCCGCACCCGGGGCCTGCTCCCGCTGCTTCAGGCCCTGGCGAGTGGCCCCCGAGCGGCCGGGGGGGAGGGTCTGGGGGAGATCTCGGCGGCGGCGAACAAGCTGGTGCATTTGGCGCGCCCCGGCAGCCTGATCTTCATCCTGAGCGACTTCAGCCACCTGACGACGGAGCGCTCGGCCTGGCTGGCCCGACTCGGGCGAGCCAGCGAGGTGGTGCTGGTCCATATCCGCGACCCTCTGGAAGAACGGGCCCCACCGCCCGGCATCTACCCGGTCACGGACGGAATCCGTCGCGGCCTGCTGGATACCGGCGTCGAGGCGAGGCGCTCAGCCTGGTTACGGCGTTTTCGCGACCATCTGGATACCCTGGAGGGCCTGGCCCGCCAGCATCGAGCCCACCTGGTCTGGCTGAACACCGACGAGCCGGTCGGGCCGGCCCTGGCGCGGGGCCTGAGCCCCCGTCGCGCTGGTGGTGGAAGATGAAACCACCCACATCCCCACCCCTGACCGACTCCCTGACCGGGCCTCTGGCCAGCGGCATGAATCCCGCCGCGCTGGCAGATCCGGACCCCCTGGCCGACCTGCGCGGCTATCATCTGCCCGATCCCGTCTCCTGGTGGCCACCGGCTCCTGGCTGGTGGCTGCTGGCCCTGCTGGTGCTTACCCTGGGGGTTCTGCTGATCCTATGGGGGGTCCGGCAGCGTCGGCGCGGGGCCGCGGCGCGCGCCGCCCAGGCCGAGCTGACGGCACTGCGCGCCACCCTCGCCCAGGATGGCGACACCGCCGCCTTCGCCCGGGGTCTGTCGCGCCTGCTGCGGCGCTTTGCCCTGGTTCGCTTCCCTCGCCGCGCCGTCGCCGGCCTCGG
>JBFZDM010000209.1:0-2847 GCA_041307365.1 Chromatiaceae bacterium
CTCGGCATCACGGTGGCCGCCGCCTATGTCGAGGTCGGCGACATCGCGCTGATCATGGGTCTCGCCCTGATTGCCATGGTCGGGGCCATCTATACCCTCTATCAACTGCCTCAGTCCCTGGTGCGCTTCCTCATTCGGCGCCTGGTGGCGACCCGCTTCCGCCTCAAGGTCATCGGCCTGGATAACCTGCCGGCTCAGGGCGGGGTCTTCCTGCTCGGCAACCACATCAGTTGGCTGGACTGGGCCATGATCCAAATGGCCTGCCCGCGCCCGGTGCGCTTCGTCATGGAGCGGGAGATTTACGAACGCTGGTATCTGAAGTGGTTCCTGGACTTTTTCGAGGTGGTACCCATCTCCCGTGGCAGCAGTCGCCATGCCATCACCACCCTGGCCAGACTGCTTGAGGACGGGCAGGTGGTCTGCCTCTTCCCGGAGGGGACCATCAGTAAGAATGGTCAACTTTCCGAGTTCAAGCGAGGCTTCGAGCTGTCGGCGCGCCAGGTCGCGGAGGGCGCCGATGCGGCCATCGTGCCTTTTTACCTGCGCGGTCTTTGGGGTAGCGTGTTTTCCTACGCCAGCGCCAAACTCCGCAAGAGTCGCGAGGAGGGTCGGCTGCGGGAGGTGGTGGTCGCCTTCGGGGCGTCCCTGCCCTTGGCCTCGGGCGCGGAGCAGGTCAAGCAGGCGGTCTTCGAGTTGTCGGTCAGTTCCTGGGAGGATTACGTCAGGGGGTTGCCGACCCTGCCGGGGACCTGGCTGCGGAATGCCAAGCGTGCTCCCGGCCAGGTGGCGGTAATCGAATCCAGTGGCGTCCGGCTGACTAACCGGCGGCTCATCACCGCCGTCCTGCTCTTCACGAGGCGCATCCGGCGCCTGGTGCCGGAGCCCGCCCTCGGCATCCTGCTGCCCGCCAGCGGCGCCTGCGCCATTGCCAATCTGGCCGGGCTCATGGCCGGCAAGCAGGTGGTGAACCTCAATTACACCGCCAACCCGGAGGCCCTGCGCGCCGCCATCGCCAGCGCCGGCATCCGTCATGTCATCACGGCGGACCGCTTCATGACCCGGCTCGCGGCGCGCGGCATCGACCTCGGCGCCACCTTGGGCGAGGTCAGTCTGCACCCCATGGAGAAGATGCGTGCCGACATCGGCAAGGCTGCTTCCCTGGGGATGCTGGCCCTGGCCACCCTGCTCCCGGCGCGCGCCCTCTCCACCCTCTTCGGGAAACGCACTCGCCCGGAGGACACGGCCGCCATTCTCTTCTCCAGCGGCAGCGAGGGGACGCCCAAGGGTGTGGAACTCAGCCATCGCAACATCATGGCCAACATCCGGCAGATCTCGGACCTGCTGAACACCCGGGCCGACGACGTCCTGATGGCCAATCTGCCGCCCTTCCACGCCTTTGGCCTTACCGTGACCACCTTTCTGCCGCTGGTGGAAGGTATTCCCATGGTCTGCCACCCGGACCCCACCGATGCCCTGGGCAGCGCCAAGGCCATGGCGCGCTATCGCGCCACCGTGCTGTTCGGCACCTCCACCTTCCTGCGGCTTTACACCAAAAGCCGCAAGGTCCATCCCCTTATGCTGGACTCCCTGCGGCTGGTGGTGGCTGGTGCCGAGCGCCTGGCCCCGGATGTGCGAGAGGCCTTCATGCTCAAGTTCCAGAAATCCCTCTACGAAGGCTATGGGGCCACCGAGACCACCCCGGTGGCGAGCGTCAATGTCCCGGATACCCTGGACACAGACAACTGGAAGATCCAGGCTGGCTCCCGCCCCGGCACCGTGGGTCTGCCCCTGCCCGGCACCAGCTTCCGGATTGTGGACCCAGCAACCCTGGAACTCCTGCCGCACGGCGAGGACGGTCTTATCCTTATCGGTGGCGTCCAGGTCATGAAGGGCTATCTCAACGACCCGGAGAAGACCGCGGCGGCCGTCGTCGAGTTGGACGGCATGCGCTGGTACAAGACCGGGGACAAGGGCCATCTGGATCCGGATGGCTTCCTGACCATCGTGGACCGCTACTCTCGCTTCGCCAAGATCGGCGGCGAGATGATCAGCCTGGGGGCGGTGGAGGAGCAGGTCCGCCGCGTCCTGGCCCAGCCGGAGTTGGAACTGGCGGCGGTCAACCTGCCGGATGAAAGGAAGGGCGAGCAAATACTGCTCCTGGTGGCCGGGGATCTGGACGCGGAGGCCCTGCGACGCGCCCTGCTGGCGGACGGGGTCAACCCCCTGAGCATCCCCGCCGAGGTGCGCCGGGTGGACGCCATCCCCAAGCTCGGCAGCGGCAAGACCGACTTTGGCGCGGTAAAGCGCCTGGCGCTGGCATTGGCCGCTTAGGCCATGGCAGTCGGGTCAACCCGCGAACTGCTTCCCGGGGGCGGGATACGCCCCCTTCCCCAGGGAAAGAGGGTTTCAATCATATCCCCGCCATCCGTTAGCGGATGCGAAACCTCATGGGTCGTCCAACATCCATGCTATTTCCCCAGTTCCTTCTTTTGATACGCACCCCTCTGCCTCAAATTGATAGGCCACCCCAACCGCAAAGGTGCGCCTTCCCATCATGACCACCGAAAGACCCTTGGCGGCGGTCGCCCCAAACTCCTCGGCCGAGGTCGCCCGGAACATCGGCCTTGAGGACCCTCAGCGCCGCTGGCGGGGGCTCTATTGGCTCGCCGGCCTCGGGGTGCTGGTCCTGGCGGTCGCCGTGGTGGTCCTGCTCCAGGACGGCTCCCAGGATCCAGTGAGGTTTCGCACCGCTACCGTCCAGCGCGGCGACCTGACGGTCAAGGTCACCGCCACCGGGCAGTTGCAGCCTGTCACTCAGGTGGATGTGGGCACCGAGGTCTCCGGCAC
>JBFZDM010000210.1:0-2601 GCA_041307365.1 Chromatiaceae bacterium
AGAAATTGGATGGCGGCTACCAGGAAGAGGATGCCAACGAATAAGAGGGGGCGGTTACCGATGTCCTCACCAAAGGCCAGCTTGACCACCAGCATATATCCCATGATGGCGGACCCCAGGAGACCGAAGAAGAGGCCGAAGCCACCGAAGAAGTGCCCCGGCCTTGCCCGGTAGCGCAGGAAAAAGAAGGCCGCCAGTAGGTCCAGCAGGACCCGGAAGGTCCGCGACAGGCCATATTTGGAGCGGCCGAAGCGTCTTGCCTCATGGGCCACCGGCGACTCGCCGATACGGCGCGGATCTGTCACCCCCGCCACCCACACCGGAATGAAGCGGTGCATCTCGCCGAAGAGGCGAACCCGCTGGATGACCTCCGCCCGATAGACCTTGAGGCTGCAACCATAGTCGTGCAAGCGAACCCCGGTGACGCGGGCGATGAGGCGATTGGCGATCAGGGAGGGCAGTTTGCGCAGTAGCCAGCCATCCTGCCGCTTCTGGCGCCAGCCCTGCAACAGATCCAGATCCCGCTCCAGCAGTTCTTCCACCAGGCGCGGGATGTCCGCCGGATCGTTCTGCAAGTCCCCGTCCAAGGTCGCGATCAGTTCCCCCCGCGCCGCTTCCAGCCCCGCCTGCATGGCCGCCGTCTGGCCGAAATTGCGCCTCAACCGGATAACCCGCACATGGGGGCCATAGTCCGCCCCCGCCGCTTGCAGGACCCTCCCCGTCCCATCCCGGCTGCCGTCATCCACGCAGATCAGCTCCCAGGCCCCCGCGTAGCCAGCCAGCCCCTCATGGATGCGCGCCAACAGAGGCGCCACGTTATCCTCTTCCTCGTAGAGGGGAACAACCAGAGACAGGCTTGGGAAGATGTTGGAGGAGGGATTCATACGAGGGTGCGGAAAAAAGCGATGGCGGCCCTTGGCCAAGGAGACCGTCAAGCTAAACGGCCAGGGGAAAAATGGCAAGGGATGCCACACCTCTATTTGGCCCCCCCTGCCACGAACGAGGCGATGAGGGCGTCGCATGGCGCATGGCGCCCTGAGATCAAGGCGATCGCCTTGAGAAGGTTGAGATCGACCTTCGGGTCAGGTATCAAGCACTTCGGGCATCAGCCCCTGGTGCGAGTTCCTGTACCACCGCGAGGAGCGGATCAACCCCCTGGCCTGCCCTTCATCGCCAAAATGGCGACTCAGCTTGCCGCCACTCGCCTCCCCTGGACTGGCAACAGCAGGGCCAGAAGGCCCAGCAGCAGGGTCACGCCCAATAAGAAGAGGTGAAGGTTGACGGCCCCGACCAGGGCGGCCTCGGGGCTGACGCCGAAGGGCACCAGGGCGGCGACGGCGGCCAACTCGTAGGTGCCGCCGCCGGCGATACCGTGGAAGGGCAGGATACTGGAAAGTTCCGCGCCCAGGACGCCGATGAGGAGACGCCAGAGGTCCAAGGGCAGGAAATGCTGGAGGAGCAGGGCGAAGGCGATGAACTTGGCGGTCCAGGATAGGGCGGTCCAGAGATAGAGACGAGCGATCAGGCGGCGGGAGACCGGCGCCGCCCTGGCCAGGGTAGAGGCTAGCCGCGCCGGCATCCGGCTGGACCCTGTTGGCGCCAGTCGCCGTACCCTGGCCATCAGGGGCAGGAGCAGCAGCCAGAGCAAGCCGGCCAGGGGCCAGCCGATCCAGGGCTGGCGCAGATAGAGGATGAGGCAGGCGATCAGGCCGAGGAAGTGCATGTCCAGGAGCCGGATCCAGATCAGGGATGCCAGGGCGTTACCGAAACCCTGGCCAAAGTAACGGCCCATGAGCCAGGGAAAGACCATCTCGCCGGCGCGCATGGGCAGTAGATTGTTAGCGACGTTGTGCAGGATCGACAGCCGCAGCACGGTGGGAAAGCGCCCGGCAAAGGCGGGTCGGAAATAATCGAAGACACGCACCGCCCTGAACCCATAGCTGAGGGCGCTCAGGGCCAAGAGGCCGAGGAGTTCAGTCAGCCCTAGTTCCCGCCAGGGCGCCAGCAGGGGGCCCCAGCCGACCGTCAGGGCCACGGCCAGCACCAGGGCGATCAGCAAGAGCCCACCCAGGAGCCAGTCCCGGGGACCTCCCAGTCGCAACCCCCTTGCTGGTTCTGGCCTCATCCGCGGGACCTGCGGACCCGACGCCGACTGACGGGATAGATGGGCGGCTCGCCGGGCGGGCGGGTCTTGAAGCGGCGGTGAACCCAGAAATACTGAGCCGGCAGGGTCCGAATCAGGGCCTCGATGACCCGATTCATCGCCGCCGTATCCGCTTCCTGCTTGCCGCTGGGGAAGGACTCCAGGGGCGATCCTATGATGATTTCCAGCCCTCGGCCCCAGGGCAGATAGCGGGTATGGACAGGGAGAACCACTGCGTCCGTCAGACGGGCGAAGCGTCCCAGCATGGGGAAAGTCGAGGCGGGGATCCCGCAGAAGGGCACGAAGATGCCGCGCCGCCTACCCGCGTTCTGATCCGGGAGGTAGAAGAAGGGGGTGCCTTGGCGAATCTCGCGCACCAGACCTCGCAGGTCATCCTGACGTTCCACCGACAGGGCGCCGAAGCGCATCCGGCCGGCCCTCATCTGGGCATCGATCAC
>JBFZDM010000221.1:0-13490 GCA_041307365.1 Chromatiaceae bacterium
CCTCGCCCCGGTAGAGGACCGCGGATTGACCCGGGGTGACGGCCCTTTGGGGCTGAAGGAAGTGGATCTCGGCGTGATCGCCGGCAAGGCTTGTCACCACACAGTCCTGGGGAGGCTGGCGATGCCGCAGGCGGGCGCGGCCGGGGAAGGGCGGCGGTTCCGGTGGAGAACCGGCGATCCAATGCATCCGGCCCGTGGTCAGGCGGCGGCTCAGCAGCAGGGGGTGGTCATGGCCCTGGACGACAATGAGGGCATTGCGGCTCACGTCCTTGGCGGCGACGAACCAGGGGGCCTCGAGGCCCCCGGCCAGGCCGCCGATGCCGAGCCCCTGGCGCTGGCCCAGGGTGTAGTAGGCCAGCCCCTGGTGTTCACCGAGGCGTAGCCCCTCCGGTGTCTCGATGGGGCCTGGATCGTGGGGGACATAGCGGGCGAGGAAATCGCGAAAGCGGCGCTCGCCAATGAAGCAGATGCCCGTGCTGTCCTTCTTCGCCGCCGTCGCCAGGCCGGCCCGCCGCGCCAGGGCGCGCACCTCCTCCTTGCGCCGCTCGCCGAGGGGAAAGATGGCATGAGCAAGCTGTTCCTGGTCAAGGAGATGAAGGAAGTAGGTCTGGTCCTTGTCCGGATCGCGGCTCAGGCAGAGGTGGTAGCTCCCGGCGTCCTCCCTCAGACGGGCATAGTGGCCGGTGGCGATGCGCTCGGCGCCAAGATCCATGGCATGATCCAGGAAGGCGCGAAACTTGATCTCCCGGTTGCAGAGCACGTCCGGGTTGGGGGTGCGATTGGCCTGGTATTCCGTCAGGAAGGCGGTGAAGACCCGGTCCCAGTATTCGGTGGCGAAATTGACGGTATGCAGCCGGATACCGAGCCGATCCGCGACCGCCGTCGCGTCCGCCAGGTCCGCGGCGGCGGCGCAATAGCCCGCCTCGTCGTCCTCCTCCCAGTTCTTCATAAAAAGGCCTTCCACCCGGTACCCCTGCTCCAGGAGGAGCAGGGCCGCCACCGAGGAATCCACGCCGCCGGAGAGGCCCACTATGATGGTCCCTGCCATTGATCGGGGTGGGGCTGGGGCGGGATGCTCCAGGGCATGATCTGACGAGCCACAGGTAGCGCCAAGGCTCGTATCGGGCCCGACCAGCAACGCGACGGCGCCCGCAAGTGTCCGCCCGGGTTTCATAACAATGTTCCTCCTTGGCGATCTTGGCGGTTCAATCGCTCTCTTTGGGATTACTACGCCCACATCCCCCGCACCCGCAACGCTTCATTACGCAATCGCCCTGCTCGGGGTCGACCCGGGCGAGCCACTGTTGAAAGAGCACCCAGGCGGCGCAAAGGGCGGCAAGTCCGGCGGCGGGTATGAGATATGCCCACATGAAACGATATTCCTCAGGTCGCGCTGAAGAGACCGGCAAAGCCCATGAAGGCGGTGGACAGGATGCCGGCGATGATGAGGTTCATGGCGGTGCCGCGGATCAGCCGGGGTACGGGGGCCAACTCAGTTTCCTGCCGGAGCCCGGCCATCAGCACCAGGGCGAGGGTAAATCCGAGGCCCGCCCCCAGGGCATAGACCAAACCCTGCACCAGGCCATAACCTTTGTTGGTGGTGAATATGGCGAGCCCGAGAATGGCGCAGTTGGTGGTGATGAGCGGGAGGAAGATACCCAGTGCCTTGAACAGGGCGGGGCTCAACTTCTTGATCACCATCTCGATGAACTGCACCGTACTGGCGATGACCACGATGAAGCTGATCAGCCGCAGATAGGGGGCATGAATCAGGATGTAGGTGTTGAGGAACCAGACGCAGAAGGCGGTGATCAGCATGACGAAGACGGTGGCCATACCCAGCCGGAAGGCCGTGTCCAGGCGTTGGGACACGCCGAGGAAGGGGCATATCCCGAGGAAGTAGGCGAGGACGAAGTTGTTGATCAGCAGGGTGCTGATGAAAATCCACAGCAGATCGCTCATTGCCCTTGCGCCTCCATCGCGTCGAGTCGCCGCAGAAGTTGCTCCTTGCGTTCCTTGAGCCAGTTGAAGAACAGCAACAGTAGCCCGAGGGTCAGGAAGCCCCCAGGCGGCAGGATCATGATGACCCAGGGCTCGAAATTCGGGCCAAACAGGTTGACGCCGAGCAGGCTGCCTACTCCCAGGATCTCGCGTACGCTGCCGAGGGCGAACAGGGCAAAGAAGAAACCGATGGCCATGCCAAGGGCGTCCACCAACGCCAAGCGCACGCTATTGCGCGACGCGAACGCCTCCTGCCGGCCCAGGATCATGCAGTTGACGACGATCAGGGGTATGAAAGGACCCAGCTCCTTGTGGAGCCTGGGCAACAGGGACTCCAGGCTAAGGTCGATGACGGTTACGAAGGTGGCGATGATGATGATGTAGGTGGCGATGCGCACCTGCCTCGGGATCCAGCGTTGGAGCGCGGAGACGAGACAGCTCGACCCCACCAGGACGAAAAAGGTCGCCCCGCCCATGACGATGGCGTTTTCCGCCGAGTTGGTGACTGCCAGCATGGGGCACATGCCCAGCACCTGGACGAACACGGGGTTTTCACGCCACAGGCCCTTGATGAATTCCTGGTAGGCGTCTGGTTTGGTCTTGGGCATGGTTGATACCTGGTGCTTGTCGGTGCTGTTGTTTTCAGCGGCGTTAATCCTTCGCGGCCTTGGTGCTCATTGGGGCTGTCTCTGCTTGCGATCCGGGCGCCGCTTCCAGCCGTGGCAGCCAGAGGGCATTGGCCGTGTTGATGATCTTCACCACCGCCTTGGAGGAGATGGTGGCGCCGGTGATGGCATCGATCTGGTTGGGTGCTGACTTATTACCCTTCTTCACCGCCACGATCTCGGGGTCGACGGATAGCGAAGCGAAATTGGCCACGAAGGCGGCGTCCTTGTAGATTTTGTCCCCCAGGCCGGGGGTCTCGCGGCTGTCCAGGATCTCCATACCCACCACCTTGCGCGCCTCGGGGAGATAGCCGTAGAGCAGGCGGATGGTGTCCTGAAATCCCGGACCTGCTCCTGGGATGGCGTAGCCGACCAGGCGTCCATCGGCCGTGTAGCCGCCCAGGATGACCTCCTCGCCCTTCCGCTCCCGCTCCACGATGGTCAGCCGCCCGTCGCGGTGGACCATCCGGCGCAGGCTGGTGGTCCCCGGCAGGACCTTGAAGACCGCCTGTTCGAGCATCAGTTCCCGGTGGGCGGTGATGGATGGCAGGGTGGACTCGAAGGCCGTGACTATGATCAAACCGGACAGGAAGCCGGCGAAGGCGAGGGTGGCGATCAGCCGCAGGGGACTCGGCTCGCCAGCTTTGGCGATGGGCTGGGTTCCGTCCATCATTTCGCCTCGATGCCCTTGCCGAAGACCCGCGGTTGGGTGTAACGGTCGATCAGGGGGGTGACCGCGTTCATAAGCAGGATGGCGTACATCACCCCCTCCGGAAAGCCGCCGAAAGCCCGGATCAGCACCACCAGTAATCCGACCCCGGCGGCGAAGACCCAGGCCCCGCGCGGGGTGAGTGGGGATGTCACCGGATCTGTGGCCATGTAGAAGGCGCCGATGAGCAATCCGCCGGAGAAGATCGAGAACAGGGGCCCTGGGTAGCGTGCCGTGTCCACTAGGGACAGGATGCCCGAGAGCAGGATCACCGCAAGGAGGATGCCGGCCGGAATGCGCCAGTCGATATCCCGCCGAAGCAGCAGGTAGACCCCGCCCGCGAGCAATAGCAACCCACTGGTCTCACCGATGCAACCCGCGGTATTGCCGAGCATCAGGTCCAGGAGGGGGGTGGGCTGGTGCTCGAACTTCATCAGCCCCAGGGGCGTGGCGGCGCTGATCGCGTCGTACTGGGCCTGCATGAAGGGCAGGGCCAGGTTGGAGGGATAGACATGGAAGAACCCCGCGCCGGATGCCGGGTCACTCCAGGTGGTCATGGCGTTGGGAAAGGTACCGCCCAGGAAGGCGCGCCCCACCAGGGCCGGGTTGAACAGGTTGTATCCCAGCCCGCCCCAGATCAGCTTGCCCAGGCCGATGGAGACGGCCCCGCCGATGAAGGCGATCCACAAGGGCACCGCGGGCGGCAGGGTCAGGCCCAGCAGGAGGCCGGTGAGGAGGCCGCTGCCGTCCAGCAGCCGCCCCGTGCGCTGCCGCACCGGCGTGAAGGCCCACTCGGTGAGCAAGGCACCGGCGATGCTGGCCAACAAGACCAGAACCGCCCCCAGCCCAAAGAACCAGATGCCCGCCAGGGTCGCCGGCAGCAGGGCATAGATCACGTCCCGCATGGCCTGGCCAGTGGTCATGGCCTGCTTCAGCCGGGGCGACGGCTGCACCAGCAGCCGAGGGTCTTTTTGTTTCACGTGGCTTGGCTCGCGTTCATTGGCGTTCGTTTGCGGACAACAGCCCGGCCCCGATTCATTCCTTGGCCTTCCTGTGGTACAGGCTGCCCTTGGCGCTGCGGATCAACTGCACGATGGGTATCCCCGAGGGGCAGGAATAGGTGCAGGACCCGCACTCAACACACTCCATCAGGTCGGCCCGCTTCATCTCGTCGTACAGGCGCGCCTTGGCGAGGCGCGCCAGCTTGGATGGGTTGAGGAAATAGGGGCAGGCCTCCACGCAGCGGCCGCACCGGATGCAGGGGTACTCGGCGGGGCGCGCCGCCTCCTTGGCGGTGAATGCCAGCACCCCAGCGCTGATCTTGACGATGGGGGCGTCCAGGCTGGCGATGGGGGTGCCCATCATGGGGCCGCCTATGATGACCTCTTTGGTGTCCGCCTTCAGCCCGCCGCAGAAGCGCAGCACCTCGCGCACCGGGGTGCCCAGGGGCACCAGCAGGTTGGCCGGATAGGTAACCCCCGGACCGGACACGGTCACCCGGCGGTCGATGTAGGGCATGCCGTTGTCGAACCAATCGGCGATGGCGGCAAGCGTGCCCACGTTGTTCATGACGATCCCCAGGTCCACGGAGCGCACACCCTTGGGGACCTCGATGCCGAGCAGGGACTTGATCAGCATCTTGGAGTCGCCCTGGGGGTACTTTACCCGCAGGGGCTCTACCCGGATCGGCTGGTCGGCCCGGATACGGCTGCGCAGGATCGCGACGGCATCGGGCTTGTTGAGCTCGATGCCGATGATGGTCTGCTGCGCCCCCAGCAGGGTGTGCAGTATCTCGATACCCCTGAGTACGGCGTCCGGCTGCTCGACCATCACCCGGTGATCGTTGGTCAGGTAGGGCTCGCACTCGGCGCCGTTGGCGATCAGATACTTGACCTTCACCCCCTCGCGCAGGGAGTACTTGACGTGGGCCGGTAGGGCGGCGCCCCCCAGGCCGACGATACCCGCCCTCTGTACCTCGGCGCTGAGCTCATCCAGGCTGAGGCCGCGCCAGTCGGGCCGCGGGGACGGGTCCAGGCGCTGGGTGGCGTAGGGGTCGGCCTCGATCTCGATCGCCTGCTCGAAGTCCCCGCTCGAGGAACGGCGGCTACCGATGGCGCGCACCCAGCCGGTGACCGGGCTGTGGAGACTGGTGGAGAAAAAGGCGGCGGGCTCGGCGATGAGCTGGCCGCGCCGCACCCGCTCTCCGACCCGGACCACGGGCCTGGACGGTGCGCCCAGGCTCTGGTGCAGGGGCAGCACGTAGCGATCCATGAAGGGCATGCGCTGGGTGGGTAGCGCGGCGGTGCGCTCCTTGACCTCCGGCGGGTGGATCCCGTGGGAGAAGCCGCGTTCGAGCAGGGAGGCAAGGGCGATCATGTCAGTTGGCTCGCTCCTGCCGTGGCGAGGCGTCGCGATAACCCGCCAACTGCATCAGGCGCTCGCGCATCTCGCGCCGGGTCTCTTCCTGCAGCTCGTCGCGCAGGCCGCGGAGGCGGGCCTCGTAATCCTGCGCCTGCGCCGCGAGCTCGGCCTGGTGCCCCGCTGCGACCCGCTCGGCGGCCTGCCGCTCGACCCGAGCCGTAAAGGGCGTCACCAGGCCGGCCAGTTCCTGAAGCATGCGCCAGGCATCCAGCCTCTCCTGGCTAACCTTGACCAGCCGCTCATCCACCCGCAAGCGCCGGGGCTCGCTGCCGTTGCCGCCGCGCTCCACGAAGGGCGTGCGCTTGCGGCGCTCATTGGGACTCATGGCGAGATAGTCGGCCAGGGCGGTGGGAGCGGGCTCCTCCTCTTTCAGGGGTGCGAAGAGGCCGGCGAAGCGGCCCTCACCCAGTGCCCAATGGGCCGCGGTTACAAACCCCGTCTCGCCGTTGCCGGCCCAAGGTTGCAAGGGATCGGGATTGCCGTCCAGATCGAAACGCGAACCGAATACGCCCTCACCCTCGGGGTGATAGCGGAACAGGGGCAGGACGCGCGCCGCTACCGCCTCCCGCGCCCGCTCCAGGGTGCGCTCCGCGGCGAAGCCATGGCGGGCGGGGCTGGGGGCGTGCACCTGGACCAGGGCCGGGCCCTGATGGCGCAGGGCCTGCTCCAGGCTCTCCATGAGGTGCTCGGGTGCGCCGAGCGCGCTTTGCGCGATGAAGGCGCCGCGTTGGCTGAGCGCCAGGAGTCCGAGATTGGCGGTCGCATCCGCGACGCCGGCTATCGAGGACTCCAGCTCCGCCGGGGCGGCCAGGCCCAGGTCCAGGTCCGCCAGCACCAGCAGCTTGACCGGCAGGTCCGTCCCCAGCAACCAGACCACCTGGGCCAGCCCGCGGCCGGCCAGGACGCCGCCCTCGCCGACCAGCAGCAGGGCCGGGCAGCGGGTCCTCTCCTCCGCGCCGAGGTCGCGCCAGCTCAAGGCGTCCAGCTCGGACCAACGCCGTGCCGCGTCGTCCGGGTGCTCCAGCTCCAGGCGGGCCTTGCGCAGCAGGACGAGCCCCTCGACGGCCTGGCGCAGTTGCCCCTCGATCAGGCCGGCGGCGAGCTGGGCGCCGTCGCCGGTGGGGTCGAGGACGACAGGGACCGCGCACGGGTTGTCGGGGAAGGCAAGGGTGCCGCCGGGGGCCAGCACCAGCCCGGCCCGGGCGCGGCCGATACCCTGGCGTCCCGCGCTCAGCTTCCAGGCCAAGTCGCCCAGGCCACGGGCCAGCGTCACTAGGCGGCGCAGGCGCGGGGCGTCCACCGCGCGGTCGATCGACTGCTCCGCCTGCCCGATGAAGGCGCCCAGGTCGGTACGTGGGCCGGCACCCTCCAGGCTGCGGGACAGGGCGTCGAGGTCGTCGGCGGGCAGGGCGTCGGTCAACAAGCCGCGGATCAAGGCCCGGATCTGCTCCCCGGCGGCGCGGGCCTCCTGCGCGTAGGCCGCGATCTGGGGCGCCTGGAGCGACTCCGCAGTGGCCAGGGCGAGGCGCAGTGCCAGCTTGGCCCCGGAACCCGGCTCCACCCCGTCCCCGCCCGCCAGCGACTGGCCGGCGGTCCGCGCCAGGAGCGCGCCCGCCGCGGTCCCGACCTCGGGGTTTGCCCGCACCCGGCGGATGGTATCGCCTTCGGTGTCGGGCAGCAGGTCCCAAGCCCGGCGCACGTGCCGCGCCTGGGTGAGCATCCCGGCATGCTGGCGCTGCATCCGCAGCGCCCCCGGGGTGCAGGCGTGCTCGCAGATGCCGCAGCCCTTGCAGGCATCCGGGTCCAGGGCCAGGGCAAGCAGCTCCTCACCGCCCTCGCCTTTCGCCCCGCCGGTGCCGAAAAAGGGCGTGGCTACGGCCAACGGCAGACAGCCGATGGCGGACTTCACGGCCTCCAAGCCCTGTGAGATCAAAGCCTTGCGCTCGTCTGGAAAGGGCAGGCCCGCCTTGATCCGGTCGTAGGCGGCGGCGATCAGCTCCGTGGCCGTGGTTCGCCCAGCCTCCGCCGGCGCCTCGCGGCACAGATTGATCATGCCGGCGGCCAGCGCGGTGGCAACCGGCCGCAGGGCGTGGGCGCCGGCCGCCTCCATCCCGGCGTCGATCAGACGCCGCGGCGTCAGGGCCACCGCGACCAGGGCGTTGTCGGGGCAGCCGGTCCAGCAGTCCCCGCAGCCGGTGCACAGGGTCGGATCGAAGGCGGGCAGCCGGTCGCGCACCCTGCTCAGGTCCCGCAGCCCGGCGGACAGGGGGGGCACCGCACCGAGGGCCAGGTAGGGGTCGGGGACCAGCTCGCGGGTATCGCCGTTGCGGTACAGGACCCCAACCTGGTCCCAAAACCGGGGCAGGCTGTCGTAGGCGTCGTCGATTATCCCGAGCCGGCGGACCACGGCGGGCGCCTCGTCTTCATCGGTCGCCGTCGCGGGGGTGGGGCGGTCGGGCAGGGCGGTCGGGGCGATCCGATGCACCGCGTCCAGGGACGCGCGGAAGGCATCCAGCCGTTGTTCCGCGGCGTCCGCGCCGGCCAGCAGGTCCTCCCGGACCGAGAGCAGGCGCCGGGGGGTGAGGTCCAGCCGGCCGGTGTCACGCAGTACGGCGCAGAGGGCGCCCAGGAGATGGTCGTTGTAGGCAGCGGCCGGGCCCTCCGGCGGCGGGACCCGATACAGGCTGCAACCGGTCGCCGTTACGACTTCGCGCAGCGCATCGGGCAGGTGTGCCCACAGGGCGTCATCGGGCAGCGCGCTTTGCACCAACAGGGCGCTACCCTGGCCCAACTCCTCCCGGAAATCGAATCCGGGCAGGCTCGGGTCCGCGGTCACCAGGGCGAGGTCGACCACGGGGGCATCGCCCGGGTCCTTGATGGCCTGCGCCCCCGCGCTGATCAGGTCCACGCACGGGTCGCCCCAGACCGCGGCAGGCAGGCCGGGGCGACTGCGCAGCCCGCCGCCCAGGAGCCGGTGCAGCAGGGCCGCGGACTCCGCCGCCAGCCCCTCGTCGGGACCACCGGACAACCGATGCAGTGCCAGGGTCACGGCACCCTCGGGCCGCAGGTCCGGCCGGGGCTCGTCGCTGCGCAGACCGAGCCCCGCGATGTCCGGGTAGTCGCGGCGCAGTCGGTCCAACAACACCTGGCGTTTGGGGTAAGGGCTGGAGGCGATGGCGAAGGTGAGGCCGAGATAGACCCGCGCCCGCTCGATGGACTGCGCATCCCGGCACAGGGCCGCCAGATCCGCCGCCCGCAGGGGCAATCCCCCGAGGCCGTAGATGACCGACTGCAAGCGCGGCCGGTGCTGCTCGCGCAAGGCCGGATAGCCGGGATGGATGTCCTCGCCGTAGCGGCCGCTTTCCAGCGCCCGATCAAGGGCGGCACGCAGCTCCCGCAGCAGCGGCGGATCAGCGGCCAGCGGCGTGTCGAGACGCTCCAGCACGCAGATCCGAGCGCCGGTGCCGAGCAACCGCGCAATCTCCGCGCCGGGGAAGGGCCGCAGGCAACGCAGGCCGAGCACCCCGACCTTCATCCGCTGGTATGCCCGCAGATGGTCGGCCACCGCCTCGGCGGTCTCGACCGCCGCGCCCAGGGCGACGAGCACCAGCTTGGCATCGTCCAGGCGGTGGGCCGAGACCGCTCGGTGGGTGCGGCCGGTCTGGGCTGCGAAGTCGGCGAAGGCCTGCTCCAGCGCTGGTCCCACATGGGCATCGAAGAAGACCGCGCCGGCCGCGCGGCCCAACCCCCAAACCTCCATGGGCTGTAGGGCACCCAGCAGCACCGGGCGGTCCAGATCGTGCCAGCGCGGCAGGCGCCGCCGGGTCTCGCCGAACAGCAGGCGTTGGGCCGTCGTCGGGGCCGGTATCTCATCGCCAGGCCCACCCGAAAACCGCTTCACCAGCTCAGGCGGGGGCAGGCGTACGTCTTGTGGGGCCATGGCGGTCTGCTCGCCATCCATGATCACCAGACCCGGGGTGAGGGCCTGCTCTGCGACGCGCCTGGCGATCAAGGCGAAATCCACGGCCTCCTGGACGTTGGCGGCCACCAGGGCGAAACAACCGGTCTCCGCCGCCAGGTGCACGGCCTCATGACCGCCGCCCATAGCGGGTCCCTGGCCAGGGAGCGCGCGGGCGACGACGTGGATGACCAGGGGCAGGCGCCGGCCGGCGGCGGCCTGTAACAGGTCCCGTGCGGCGGCCAGATCGGGCCCCGACAGGAAACAGGCGGCGCGCACCCCCGACAGAGCCAAACCCATGGCGGCGGCCAATGCCCCGCGGGGCCCCTCGGCGGCCTGGCTGGAGAGCGGCGCGCCCGCCAGGTTGGTCCCGTGGCGGTGCTGCTCGGCGCGCCAGGCGAGCCCCGCGGCGTCGGCGGGGAAGGTGGCGCCCAACCCGGCGACCTCGCTCACCCCCGCCTCCGTCACCGCGACCGCCGTAGTGCCGTCCATGACGGTGGCAGAGCCGGCATAAGGCCCCTCGGCTCGGGGCGAGGCCCCGAGCAGGCGGCGCAAGAGCCTAAGGGCGCTATGGGTGAGCATGGTCGCTATTTCTCGCAACTTAAGGACGGACTTATCCCCACGGTCCAGGGCAACGAATCGCTTTGTCGTCTTCGTGCCCGGCGTGGCGAACCCTTCTTTCCCTGCCCCTTGGGGCTAGCGCGCCCGGTCATACCGGCCTTCTCTGTGCACCCGTACATCTTCCCCGGCGATGAACTGGGCGCCCTCCAGCCACTGAATGGCCACGGTGGGGCAGCGATAGGTCGCCTCTGGCCGTGCCGGCCCGCCGGCGCCGTAGTCGACCACCGGCAGGTTGTTTTCCATACGGATGAGCCCCGGCGCGGCATCCGCGGCGCAGCGCCCGCAGGCGTCGCAGGCGGCCCGACACAGGGCCACGGCCATCTCCCCCGCCAACGGGGCCTTGCATTGTACGAACAGCTTGTGGCTCAACGGCACCAACTCGAACAGGTCGCGCGGACAGGCGTCCACGCAATCACCGCAGGCGGTGCACTTGTCGATGTCGACGGCCGGGAGGCCATTGGCGTTCATGGCGATGGCGTCGAAGGTGCAGGCATTCATGCAGTCCCCCAGCCCCATGCACCCCCAGGAGCAACCCTTGCCGCCCCCTGAGACCACGGCGGCCGCCGCGCAGCTCGGCAGGCCGCGATACTCGGCGATCTGGTAGGCCTGAGCGCGCCCGCCGGCGCAGTGCAGGCGGGCCACTCGCTTTTCCTGCCGGCCCGGGTCCACGTCCAGGAGCTCCGCCACGGCGGCGACCGCATCCGGCGAGGACACGGTGCACTGGCTGGGCTTGACGGCACCGAGCACCAGTTGCTCGGCGAAGGCGCGACAGCCGGGCTGCCCGCAGGCCCCGCAGTTGGAGCCAGGCAGGAGGTCCTCGGTCTCCCCGATACGCGGGTCCTCCTGTACCCGCAAAAAGCGATAGGCCACGGCGAGGATGACGGCAAACACCAGGCCGATGCCCGTCATGATGGCCGGGGCGAGGATAAAGCTGTTCATGCCTACCGATTGAACGGCGCGGCGCGCTCGATGAGGTCTTCCAGATTCGGCTCGCTCCCATCCCAGGGCTTACCTGGATGGATACAGCGTGCCGGGCAGAGCTCGGCGGCGGCCACCAGTTGGGCGTAGGTGCCCTTATGGAAATCCCCGAGCACCGCCTGCTTTTCCTCGGTGTACACGAACAACAGGGGATTGACCTTGAGGCAGTCGTTGCAGCTCGTGCACAGGGGCGTGTCGATCCAAGGCTCGGCGAAGGACGGGGCCTCCTCCTGCGCGGGCGCCGCGGTCGGTCCCGCCGTCGCCGCCACGGTCGCCGGTGCCACCTCCGACCGGGGGCGCTGGGCGTGGGCTGGGGCCATGAAGTCCCCGCCGGTGACGCTGAAGTCCATCCCCAGCAACAGGTCGGTGAGCCGCTCCATGGCCTCGCCCGCCGCCTCGTTGCGGACCCGCACTACCTCGGCGGCGTGCTCGGTCAGGAGCCGGTCCCGTTCGTCCTGCGCCCGTTGGCGCTCCTCGGCGCGGGTGCGCTCGATGGCCAGGTCCACATGGCGGTTGCGCACGCCCGCCAGCTCCTGCAGGGTATGCCAAAAATTGAGCCGGTCCAGGCAGGCCAGCGCCAGCTCCCGGGAGACCAGCAGCCGGTGCAGTTGGGCGTTGCCGTCGACCGCCCAGATAAAGGGCATGCGCAGGTAGGCGTCGTCTGGCTTCATGGCCAAGTAGTCCTGCATGGGCACCAGGGCATCGGATTCGCACCCAGGCGGGACAATGCGGAAGTGATGGCTCAGGCGCTCGATCAGCAGGGCGTAATCCGCGAAGGTGAAGGCCAGCTCCTGCTCCACGCGGTTGCCGTTCTCGTCCGTGTATTGGAAGGGTTGGATGGGCCAGTCCAGCTCCAGTTGGGGGTTGCCGGCGAAATTCATGCGCGCCGCCGCGGAATCCCCGGCCTCTGGATTCATATGGAAGAAGGGGTGGGCGCGGCCCTCGAGGGCCGCCCCGGCCACCAGCCAGGCATTCAAGGGGATCTTCCTGGATGGCGGCCGCAGACCCGTGTTGATCAGGTGCAGGCTGGTGCGGGTGGCATCCAGGGCCGACAGGAAACCCTCCAGCAGGTGCTCGTGGCGGGCGGGCGAGGATTGGGTAACCACCGCCTGGCGGTGGGCGATGCCCAGATAGCCGAGCTCGATGCGGTAGCGGTCGAAGGGGTTCTCCTCGGGACGGATGCCTGGATTGTTGCTAGGTTGCACCCGGATCAGGATTTGCACCGGTCGCCCGGAACTCAGCAGCCGGGAGAAGGCGTGCAGACCATCGCCAGCCAGCCAGTCCGCGGACCCCACCGCGATCACCAAGGGCACCAGCAGCAGCTCGTCCTGGGAGAAGCCCTCCCAGTTGAACTTGGCGAACCAGGGGTCGTGAATGGCGGGATCGTAGATGCCGTTGATTTCCAGTTGGGCGATGCGCACGGCGGAAAACACCTCCGCCAGCCGCTCGGCCTGCTCGTCGAACAGCCGGGTGGCACGCTCGCAGGGATCGACGTCCGCGAGGTCGACCAGGGAGGGGTCCCCCTTCACCCATTCGGAGGCAAGACTGCCGTCATGGACGAAGCGCACCAGCACCGGGTCGTCCCCCCAGCGCTCCAGCACCGCCAGGGCCTGCTGGATGCGCGCCCGGCGCTCGGAGGGCATCTGATGGGTGCCGCGCACATGGTCCATGACCTCGGACAGGGCCGCCACGTCGAACAAGGTCGCGCTGGGTCCCACGCTGTCCCGCGCCCGGGCGGGCTCGATGGACTCGTCCGATTTGGTCCACTCCACCTCGAGCAGCTCCTTGAGGCCGCGGATACAATTACCGATCAGGGCGTGGAAGCGCGCCCGGCGCGGGATCACCCGGCTGTGGATGGAATGTACCAGCAGGTGCAATGCGGGGTAGCGCCCGTAGGCCAGGAGCATGGACCCTGCCGGGGCCTGCGTGATCAGCCTTTGCAGATCTCCGGCCAGGCGTTCGCGCGCGGCCTGGTCGAGGTTCAGGTGCCCTTGCAGGGCCTCGCCGGCCTCGGCCAGTCTGGCGGCGGCCGCCACCGGTCCCTCGGTTCGGGCCAGGGCCTGCCGCAGGTAGTGCTCCAACCAGGGCAGGTGGTCCTTCAGAATCCTCGCCTTGTCATCCCCCGCCGCGGCGGCGG
>JBFZDM010000247.1:0-3201 GCA_041307365.1 Chromatiaceae bacterium
CCTCGGCCATGGTCGCCATCGAGCAGGCGACGGACTATCGGGGGCTCTATTTCGTTCTTGGCGGACGCCTCTCGCCCCTGGATGGCATAGGACCGCGCGAACTGGGGCTCGATGCCCTGGAAGAGCGCCTCGCCGAGGGGCAGGTTCGGGAACTCATCCTGGCCGTCAGCCCCACCGTCGAGGGCAGCGCCACCTCCCAGTACATCGCCGGCATCGCCGCCGAGCACCAGGTGCGGGCTACTCGCATCGCCCATGGCGTACCCTTGGGCGGCGAGCTGGAATATGTGGATGGTGGCACCCTGGCCCATGCCTTCGCCGGGCGCCATGGGGTGTGAGGCCTGGGCTCGGGTGTTTCAAGAGGTGACCAGGCGAGGTGCTGGACAGATACTTCAGGAGACGACATGTCAGACACCATTTTCGGTAAAATCGCCCGCGGCGAGATCCCCGCGGACATCCTTTACGAGGACGAGGACGTACTGGCCTTCCGGGATCTCAGTCCCCAGGCGCCGACCCATGTCCTGGTGATCCCGCGCAAGCCCATCCGGAGCCTCAATGACCTGGAGGATGGCGACGCGGAACTCGTCGGCAAGCTCTTCCTCGCCGCCCGCCAGGTGGCGGAACAGGAGGGAATTGCCGCCGCCGGCTATCGCGCCGTGATCAACTGCAACGCGGCGGCGGGGCAGACTGTCTTCCATCTGCATCTGCATCTGCTGGGCGGGCGCCCCATGCGCTGGCCCCCCGGATGAACCGGGCGCGGCTAGTGGGTCCACCAGCCGCCGGGTCAGGGATGCCTGTTCTTTCCGCCTGTAGCGGTTAGCATGGGTGGAGATTCTAACGCGCCGTCTTCGGGCGGCCCGGCAACCTTTCCGCAGCCAGAGGATTTTCACGACCAGATGGCGCCTATTACAGCATCGGCGGCCGCGAGCCCGCCCCCGGTCTTCGAACTCAAGGCCGCCACCTTCACTCTCCCCATCATTCGTCTGCTGGGCGTCGATATGGACGCCGTGGCCGAGCAACTGGGGGACAAGGTCGATCAGGCGCCGGATTTCTTTCGCAATACCCCCGTGGTCATCGACCTCTCGGGACTGCCCCGCGGTGCCGGGGAAGTGGAGTTTCCCTTGCTGGTGGGACTGATGCGTGGCTTTGGCATGATTCCGGTCGGTATCAGGGGAGGCACCGCGGCCCAACAAGAGGCCGCCCAGGCCATGGAACTGGCGATCCTTGGCGATGCCTTCACCCGGCGTCCAGCAGCCCCATCCCGGGAACCCTCAAGATCCCAGGCCTCGCCTTCCGCTCCGGTAGCCGGACCCGCCAGCCCGCAGGTCACCGTCGCCAGTCAGCGCTTGGTCACCCGACCCGTGCGATCTGGTCAACGGGTCTATGCCCCTGGCGGGGACCTCTCGGTCATCGCCCCCGTCAGCAATGGCGCTGAATTGATGGCGGACGGCAACATCCACGTCTATGGCCCCTTGCGCGGCCGGGCCATGGCCGGCATGAAGGGCGATACCAGCGCGCGCATCTTCTGCCAGGACCTCCAGGCCGAACTCATCTCCGTTGCCGGTCATTACCGCATCAGCGAGAGTATCCCGGAGGAGGTCAAGGGCGTCCCCGTCCAGATCTTTCTGCAGGATGACGTGCTGCGCATCGCAAAAATCTGAAAATAGAACACGAGACAACCCCGCGCCTAAGGGAGGGCGAGAAATTGGCGAAAATTATCGTTATTACATCCGGCAAGGGCGGCGTGGGCAAGACCACCACCAGCGCCGCCCTGGCCATGGGCCTGGCCCAGCGTGGGCATCGCACCGTGGTCATCGACTTTGACGTGGGCCTGCGCAACCTTGACCTCATCATGGGTTGCGAGCGGCGGGTAGTCTATGACTTCATCAACGTCATCAACGGCGAGGCCAACATCAATCAGGCCTTGATTCGGGACAAGCGCTGCGACGCCCTCTATGTCCTGCCTGCCTCCCAAACCCGTGACAAGGAAGCCCTGACGAAGGAGGGCGTAGGCAAGGTCCTGGAAGAACTCGGGCGGAGCTTCGACTTCATCATCTGCGATTCCCCGGCGGGAATCGAACACGGCGCCACCATGGCCATGTACTATGCCGACGATGCCGTGGTGGTCACCAACCCCGAGGTCTCCTCGGTGCGGGACTCGGATCGGATGCTCGGTATCCTGTCGAGCAAGTCCCGCCGCGCGGAGAAAAACGAGGAGCCCATCCGTGAGTTCCTGCTGCTCACGCGCTACTGCCCGGAACGGGTGGCCAAGGGGGAGATGCTCGCCGTCGAGGATGTGCGCGAGATCCTTTCCCTGGACCTTCTTGGGGTCATCCCGGAATCCAAGGCCGTTCTCACCGCCTCCAACTCGGGCGTGCCCGTCATCCTGGACATCGAGAGCGATGCCGGCCAGGCCTACGGCGACGCAGTGAGCCGCTACCTCGGCGAGGAACTGCCGCACCGTTTCCTGGAATTCAAGAAGAAGGGCTTTTTCAGCCGGTTGCTGGGGGGCTAAGGCATGGGACTACTCGACTTATTTCGCGCCCACCGCCACAAGGGGACTGCCTCGATCGCCAAGGAACGTCTGCAGATCCTGGTTGCCCACGACCGCGCCACGCGCAACCAGCCCTCCTATCTCCCCCAACTCCAGCGGGAGATACTGGAGGTCATCCGCAAGTATGTGGACGTGGACATGAACTCTGTCTCCGTCAACTACGAGCAAGACGAAACGCGCGAGGTCTTGGAGCTGAATATCATCTTGCCCGATGCGCCGGCCGCGAAAGGGATCTGAATTTGCCCTTACTCCCGGGAACTGACAATCTGTCAGGTTCGGAAAGCGCAATTGTCTTTAGACTTGGGCTCGCAGAGATGTATGGGGTTGTGCTGTGACTGAGATCATCATGCGTCTGTAATCGGTTGCCCAGTTACTCAAGTGTCACTCTGAAATAGGTGCATTAAGTCACTGGCCTATTTACTATAACTATTTGAGGGGTATGGAATATGGTCTCCACTAAACTTAGCATGGCAATTGGCGTTGTGCTCATGATCTCGGGTGCCTCCAGTCAGGCCATGAACGGCATGGGTGGTATGTCCGGCATGAGCGGCATGGGCGGCATGAGCGGAATGTCCGGCATGGGCGGAATGTCCGGCATGGGCGGCATGGGCGGCATGGGCGGCATGAGCGGAATGTCCGGCATGGGCGGC
>JBFZDM010000262.1:0-7552 GCA_041307365.1 Chromatiaceae bacterium
CCATGGAACGGCTCTCCACTGTCATACTTGGCATGGACTTTATCTCGGGAGTTCCTGGCGGTCGCGCTCCACCGACCCTAGGCTTACGGGGCGAGCCCGCCGCCGCGCCAGTGGCGGTAGCGCCGGCGCAGCCCCAGGCGACGGTTGCGCAGGAGGAGATCATCTCCTTCGACGAGCCCTGGATCGATACCCCCCTGTGCACCAGTTGCAACGACTGCATGAAGGTGAACCCACTCTTGTTCCTATACAACGAGGATAAACAGGCCCAGCTCGGGGACGTCACCAAGGCCACTTTCGCCCAACTCGTGAAGGCGGCGGAGCTCTGTCCGGCAAAGTGCATCCATCCCGGCCAGCCCTGGAATCCCAACGAGTCGGGTCTGGCCGAGTTGATCGAGCGAGCTGCGCCGTTCAATCGATGAGCGGATTCATCATGGCACCGGCGATCATGACCGGGATCGGTCTGGTCTTCGCCATCATTCTGACGATTGCCTACCGCTTTCTGCGCGTTGAGGAAGACCCGCGCATCGAGCAGACCGAAGGGCTGCTGCCCGGCTCCAATTGCGGGGCCTGCGGCCAGGCCGGTTGTCACGCCTTTGCCGAGCAGCTCGTGCTGGGTGCCGCACAGCCCAGTCAATGTACCGTCTCCAGCGCGGCGGCGGTGGAGGCGGTGGCGGAACTGTTGAATGTGGACCCTGGCCAGCACGAACGTCTGGTGGCGCGGCTGCACTGCGCGGGGGGCAAGGCCCAGGCTTATCAGATCGCCGAATATTGGGGATTTGAGAGTTGCCGCGCCGCCTCCGTCGTCTCCGGGGGCGGGAAAGGCTGTTCCTGGGGTTGCCTCGGGCTGGGGGACTGTCGTACGGCTTGCACCTTCGAGGCGATCCAGATGAACCGCAACGGACTGCCGGTGGTGGCGATCGACAAATGCACGGCCTGCGGCGATTGCGTGGAGGCCTGCCCGCGGAACCTGTTCGAGTTGGTTCCCCTCAAGCACAAACTGTTCGTCCAGTGCAGCGCGCCGCTCAGTGGCAATGCCGCCCTGGCGCTGTGCACCGCGGCCTGCGATGCCTGTGGTCGGTGCGCGGCCGATGCGGCCCCCGGCCTGGTGCTTATGGCCGATAACCTGCCGATTGTCGATTACTCGGCTGGCGGCCCCGCCAGGCCGGAAGCGACCTATCGCTGCCCCACCAGAGCCATTCAATGGTTGGAAGGGGCCCAGTTCGCCGATGGCGAAACGACCAACGTTCATAGCGAGACCCGTTATGCCCAGCTTCGCTAATTCGGCATTAAGATTGTTGAGTCGAGTACTGGGCGCCCCGTCCCGCATCGAGGGTCCTTATGCCGGGGAGGCGACGGCGCTGGACGGCAATACCGCCGTCGCCGTCACCGAGGCGATCCTCGGCGAGGCCGCCGGCCTGGGCGCCTCCTTCCCGGCGGATACCGCGGTACTGGCCTGGCGTGCCGAGCAACGGCGACTCGGCACGAAGCCGATGGGGAAGCCCCTGGCCGGGTGTATGGCCGACGGGCCCAGGGGGGGGCTGGCGGCCGCCCTGGGCCTGTCAATGACCGGGACCCGGGCCACGGCCTTCCTGTCGGGACCGGACGTGGCGGGGGCACTGGGTCTCTTGGCCAGTGCCGCCGGGCAGCGTCTGCCCCTGGTGGCGCACCTGATTAGCCGCGCCCAAGGCGGATCGGGGATGCCGCTGGGCAGTGGCCACGAGGCCTATCACCAGGCGGCGGACAGCGGCTGTTTTCTGCTGTTCGCGGCGAATGTCCAGGAGGCAGTGGACTTCACCTTGATTGCCCGCCGGGTGGCGGAGCAGACCCTGATCCCGGGCCTCGTGGCCATGGACGGCGAGCAGACGGGGCTGGCGATGCAGGACGTCCGGCTGCCACCCCGCGGGTTGGTGGCGGAATTCCTGGGCGCGCCCGATGACCTCATCCCGCCCCCCACGCCCGCGCAAGCCCTGCTGTTCGGAGACGAGCGCCGCCGGGTACCCCGCCGCCACGATCTGGACCGGCCGGTGCTGCAGGGCGCGCTACAATCCGTCGCCATTTGGGGCCTCGGTAAGGCCGCCGGTCATGCCTATTTCGATGCACACCTGGCGGCCGCGTTGGACGAATCCCTCAGCCACTTTGCCAAGCAGACGGGGCGTGTCCATTCATGTGTCTCCGCCTATCGGATGGAGGATGCCACGCTGGTGCTAGTGGCCCAGGGGGCGGCGATCGAGACGGCCGAGGCGGCGGCCGACCAGGTCCGCTCGGCCCATAAGATCCGGGTCGGGGTGCTCGGGGTGCGCTCCCTGCGGCCCTTCCCAGGCGCCCAAATCCTGACCCATCTGGGCGGGGGGCGCCGGGTCTGCGTACTGGAACGTCTGGATACCCCCTTGGCTGGCGACCCCCCCTTACTGCGGGAGTTGCGCGCCGCCCTCGGGCGTGCCTTGGAAATCGGCCGTTACGCGCCCGACAGCCACTCCGGTTATCCGGCCGTCCGCGAGGCGGACGTCCCGCGCCTGCTCTCGGTGGTCTACGGCCTCGGCGGTCTGCCGTTGCACGCCGCGGACCTGGTGGGTCTCTGTACCCAAGCGGATAGCATTCGGCGTACCCGCGTCTACCTGGGACTGACCTTTGCGCCGCCCGTGAGCACCTACCCTAAACGCCAGGTAGTGCTCGACCAGTTGCGTCGCAGTTATCCGGATATCGCCGATCTGGGCCTGCTGGACCTCGGGGCTCCACCGGACCTGAGGCCCGTGGGTGCCTTCACGCTCGCCATTCACCGGCTGTCGGGACTGGGCGGCGAGGGACTGGCCGCGGAGGCCGCCGCTTTCCTGCGACAGGTCGTCGGCGGACATCTGCGCAGCCGGCCGGCCCTGTTCACCTCACCTTGGGGCGACTATTGCGTCGATCGTTTCACCATCGCCGCCCGTGAACTGCGGGATCCCGGCGACCAGATCGCCGTCGATCTCTCCTTCGCCGCCGCGGATACGGCGGGCCGCCTCATGGATCCCTGCACCGATCTGACGTCCGGCGGAGCCCTTCTGCTGGAAGAGCCGGCCGGGGCTGTGGGGCCACCCTCGCACCTGACCGAGGCCCTGCGCGGACGGGGTGCCCTGCTGTACGGCGTGCCCGCCTTCGCCGGCGCTTCCGATGGCGGTGAGTCAGCCCTGCACAACGAATATCTGCTTGGCGCCCTGTGTGGGGCGCTGCTGGATCTCGGTCTGATCGAGGCCAAGCTCCGCCGCATCCTGTCCCTGCGCGAGGAGGTACTCAGGGGTGTCCCCGAGGGGCCGCGGGAGACGAGGCTCGGGGCCTTCAGCGCCGGCCTGAATGGGGTCCGCAAGCTCGACATGGGCACGTCAGTGGCGGGGGATCTCATAGCCGCCCCGGGGGTGGACGAAGTGCCGCTGGTAGTCCGCCGGCTCGGCAACATCGACGGCGCCTACGACAGCCTGCCCCGCTTCTGGGACCAGGTTGGTGTCCTCTACCGCACCGGGGAAACCGCGGAGCTGGCCGCGGACCCCTACCTTGCGCTGGGGGCAGTGCCTCCGCTGTCCGCGGCATTTCGGGACCTGAGCCCGACGCGGGATCGGCTGCCCGCCCTCGATCCGGCGGCTTGCACGGGATGCGGGGCCTGTTGGAGTCGTTGTCCGGATGCCGCGATCGGGTCAGCGGCCTTGGCCCCCGGCCCGCTGCTCGAAGCCGCCATCGCTGGCGCCGGCGCGGATGCCCTGCGGCCCATGACTTCAAAGCTGGCGGCCCGAATGAGCGCCCGGTGCAGAGAAGAGGGAGCGGTCGCGAATGCCGGTGGCCTGCTGACGGAAGCCTTCGGCTGGCTGCAAGCAAAGGCCTCCCTGCCAGCCGAGCGCCTGCAGGCCATGCAGGCGGGGCTCGACAAGCTGGTCGATAGGGTTGGCTGCCTGCCGGCTGCGATCACCGAGCCTTTCTTTTCCCTGCCCGAGGGCGCGGACAAGGGGAGCGGTGAGTTGCTGTTCCTCGCGTTCAACCCGGATACCTGCAAGGGTTGCGGAATTTGCGTCTCCTCCTGCGCCCCGGGGGCGCTGAGCCTTGCCGATCAGACCCCACGGACGCTTGAGCATGCCCACCGGCTGTGGAGGGCCTGGGAGCGGTTACCCGACACCCGTGCCGCCACCCTAGCGCGGGTGGCTACCAGCCCGGAGGTCGGGGCGCTGGCGGCGGCCCTGCTGTCGCGCCGCAGTGCCCAATCCATGGCGGGCGGCGATGGCGCCGAGCCGGGCTCCGGGGAGCGACTCGCGCTGCGCCTGGCCTTGGCCGCCATCGAGACCCGGCAAGGGCCCCTGGTGGACCGTTTTATCGCGGAGGTTCGTGCCACCCGGGAGAAGATCACCAAGCTGATCCGGCAGATCCTGGCCGCCGCGCTGCCCGCGGACGACCTGGACGCCCTGGCGCGGGGCCTGGACAGGGTCGATACCCGCCAGGCGGAACTCAGCGCCTTCATCAGGGATGCGGAGAACGCGGTCGACAGCGGCATCGACGCCCCGCGGATGCGCCGGCTCGTGGGTCTGGCACAGCAACTGGGCGATCTGGTTTGGCGCCTGTCCGAGGGGCGGCAAGGCTACGGGCGCGCCCACCTGGGACTGGTGCTGTGCTCCGATGCGCCCTCGGGATGGGCCGGGGTATTTCCCTACAATCCGTTCCGCGATCCGGTAACCCTCGATCTGACCGGCGACGGTGCCCAACTCGCCGCGGGCCTGCTGGAAGGTCAGTTACGGCACGCGACCGAGGGCTTCATTCTGATGCGCAAGGCCAGCCTGGAGCTGGAAAGCCCCGCCGACGCCGTGCGTCAATGGTCGAGCCTGGACGGGCTGAGTTGGCGCGATCTGACCACCGAGGAGCGGGCGCTCTGTCCTTCCCTGCTCCTGGTCGGCAGTGCCGCTATCCTCGCGGGCCAAGGGTTGGCCCAGGTGGCTTGGCTATTGGGCACTGATCTTCCGCTCAAGATGATGCTCTTCGCCGAATTGGACCTGGGGCTGTCCACCCGGGCCGCGGTGGAGACACCCTTGATCGCCGTCGCGGACCCGGCGATCAACCTGGCCCTGCTGGCGCTGGCCCAGCGCGGCGCCAGTATCGCGCAAAGCTCGATCGGTGCCCCCGCGCATCTCGGGCACAGCCTGGATGCGGCCTGGGCCTTTGCTGGCCCCGCGCTGCTGCATGTCCATGCACCCAGTCCAGGACGCCACGGCTTTGCGCCACATTTGACCGTTGAGCAGGCCCGCCGCGCCCTGGAGGCGCGGGTTTTCCCCCTTTTCCGCTACGATCCACTGGGCGAGGGCGTATTCGGCTCCCGCCTCAGTCTGGAAGGCAACCCGGAGCCCTCTGCCATCTGGGCCGGCGAGGCACTGGGCCATGCCCCCACCCCAGCCGATTGGGCCTTGACGGAGGGCCGTTTTACGAGCTGTTTTACGCCGCTCCCCGAGGATGCGTCGTACCCGATGCCACTGGCCGAGTATCTCATGCTCGAAGATTCGGCACGGGGAGGCAGGACGCCCTTCGTATCGCTGGCGCGGCAGGATGGGGGATCGACCCGCTACGCGGTCGCTGCGCCGCTGGTTCGCGCAAGCGAGAGGTGCCTACAGGCTTGGCGCACCCTGCAGGAACTGGCCGGCGTCGTGACCCCCTTCACCGCCCGCATCGAGCGGGAGGCCCGAGACGGGGTCGCGGCAGCCCACGAGGCGGAGTTGCGGGCGCTGCGTGACGAATACGAGGGGCGCATCCGCCATCTCCAGGAGGAGATGCGGGAGAAGACCCGCCAGGATATTCGCGACCGCCTGATGGTGTTGGCGGGCTATGGAGGGAGTAGCGTCGAAGGCCAGTCGTCGTCCGGGGCGAGTCATTAGAAATGGATGCCCTGTACACATTGCTCAGGCGCGGCTTCCGCCATGGCGTTCATCCGGAAGAACACAAGGAGCGCACGGAGGGGGTGCCGATCCAACGGATGCCCTTCGTTGGCCACTATGTGTTGCCCCTTGGCCAGCATCTGGGGGCGCCATCCAAACCCGTGGTGGAGGTAGGTGAGCGGGTGGAACGTGGTCAGCTCATCGCGGAGCCCGGCGCCTTTGTCTCCACCAGCCTGCATAGCCCGGTTACCGGCTGGGTACGGGCGATCGCGAGCCGCCGCCATCCCGGTGGCCTTTTCGCCCGTTCCATCGAGATCGAAACAGATCCCTATGCCACCCAAAGGCTGACCCCACGCCCACCGTTGGACTGGAAGGCCTTATCGATTACGCAATTCATCGCCGAGGTACAGAAGGCAGGCGTCGTCGGCATGGGCGGTGCCGCCTTTCCGGCCCATGTGAAGTACTCCGTCCCGGAAGGTCAGCATATCGACAATGTCCTGATCAACGGCGCCGAATGCGAGCCCTTCCTGACCAACGACCACCGCCTGATGGTGGAGCGTCCCGATACCCTATTACACGGCATCGAGATCCTGCTGCACGTCCTTGGCGCCAAGGCCGCGACCATCGGTGTGGAGCTGAATAAACCGGATGCCATCGCCGTCTTGCAGCGACGCATCGACCCCTCCGGGCCAGTCCGGGTGGTCCCCTTGCGCGTCAAGTATCCCCAGGGAGCAGAGAAGATGCTCATCAAGGCGATCTACGACCAGGAGGTCCGATCTGGAGAACTGCCGCGGGATATCGGCATCGTCGTGAACAATGTAGGGACCGTGGTGGCGATCGCCGACTGGTTCGATTCGGGCGTGCCACTGATCGAGCGCGTGGTGACCGTCTCCGGCAGGGGGGTCGCGAAGCCTTCCAACCTGATCGTCCCCTTGGGCACGCCGGTACGTGAGGTACTGCGCTTTTGTGGTGGACTGCGGGACGACACCGTCGAAGTCGTCGTGGGCGGTCCCATGATGGGTACCACGGTATCCAGCCTCGATGTACCCGTCCTGAAGGGAACCTCGGGCCTGTTGGCCTTCACCCGGGAGGAAGCAGTCCGGCCAAAGGAATACCCCTGCATCCGTTGCGGCCGATGCGTCGAAGCCTGTCCGGCCTTCCTTAACCCATCGCGGCTGGCTCGGCTCGCCAGGGCGCGGATGTTCGGCGAGATGAAGGGGTTTGCGGTAATGGACTGTATCGAATGCGGATCCTGCACCTATTCCTGTCCTTCGGGCATTCCCATCGTCCAACTCATCCGCACCGCAAAGTCCCAACTACGGCAACCCACGAGAAAGACTGCATGAAACAGAAGGATCCCCGGCTGCGGCTGCAGGCCGCCCCCCTGCTCAGGCAGCAGATGACCACCCCCCAGGCCATGCGGGACGTGATCTATGCCCTGCTACCGGCGACCCTGGCGGGCATCTGGTTCTTTGGGCTGGGGGCGGTCCTGGTCTTGTTGGCCAGCATCGCCGGTGCCGTGCTCACGGAGTGGGCCTTCACGCCGGTGCGGCAGCGCACGGGGCGTCTGCTGGACGGCAGCGGCCTCCTCACCGGCCTCCTGCTGGGCCTGACCCTGCCGCCCGCGGTGCCCTTGTGGATCGCCTTCATCGGCGGGGCCGTCTCCATCGGCCTGG
>JBFZDM010000146.1:0-3889 GCA_041307365.1 Chromatiaceae bacterium
GCTCATCTTCGCCATCGGCCCGCTGGCGGGCATCCCCGTGATCGGGGGGTCAAGATGGGGCGTCTACGGCAAGTCCCCGTCAACTTCGCCCGAGACCTTCAACTACAGCAACCTGGGCGGGCGGTGGGGAGCCGAACTCAAGTTCGCCGGATACGACGGCGTCGTGATTCGGGGTAAGGCGGAGAAGCCACTGTATGTGCTGGTGCACGATGACACCGTGGAGTTCAGAGATGCGTCCGCCTTGTGGGGCAAGGGAGCAGCCCGGACTCGGGAACTCATCAAGAGCGAACTAGGCAGCGATGTGAGGGTAGTCGCCATCGGTCCCGCCGGCGAGAACCTGGTCTCCGCCGGCGGCCTTCTGGCCGACGCCGACGCCAGCGGCTCGGCTGGACTCGGTGCCGTTATGGGATCGAAGAACCTGAAGGCCATCGCCGTGAGAGGCACCCGGAGAAAGGTGGCGGTGGCCCATCCCGAGAGACTGCGGCAGCTCACCGACTACCTCCGCAGCCTCGATCGCGGCGTTTTCACCGCCTGGGGTACGGATTTCGTGACCAGCGGCCCCAAGACCAGGAAAGACCCTTGCTTCGGTTGCCAGGGCAACTGCCTCCGCATCAAATACACCGCCGACAACGGCACCTCCGGCAAGTTCATGTGCCAGTCGGCCTTGTTCTATCAGCAGTGGGCCTGGCGATACTACGGACAGCAGAATGAGGCCGCCTTCCATGCCAACCGGATCTGCGACGACTACGGTCTGGACACCTGGTTCCTCGAGCAATCGCTGGCCTGGCTGTACCGGTGCCACAGGGCCGGTATCGCCATCGAGGAACGACTCGGGCTGTCCATGTCCAAGCTGGGCAGCGTGGAGTTCATCGATAGTCTGGTCAAGATGATCGCCCTGCGCCAGGGTTTCGGCGACGTGTTGGCCCGCGGACTCGCCCAAGCGGCCAGTGCTCTGGGCGGCCAAGCCCCGTCACTGATCAAGCACCCGGACCCGTACGAACCCAGGCTCTATCTGACGACGGCGCTCCTGTGGGCCATGGAGCCCCGGGAGCCCATTCAGGCGCTTCACGAGATAGGCTATCCGCTGGCCCAGTGGACCACCGGCGTCAAGGGGACCGGGAAGACCCATGTCACCAGCGAGGTGGTTCGGGCCATCGCCAGGCGATTCTGGGGCAGCGAGGCCGCCGCCGATTTCACTACCACCGACGGGAAAGCCATGGCTGCCAGGATGATACAGGACCGCCAGTGCGCCAAGGAGAGCTTGATACTCTGCGACTGGATCTATCCCATTTCCGACAACAAGCACAGCCAGGACCACGTCGGCGATCCTACCCTGGAGAACCAGCTATATTCTGCGGTGACCGGCATCGAAACCGACGAGGCGTCGCTGTACCGCATGGGAGAGACGATCTTCAATCTGCAGCGGGCGGCGCTTATCCGAGATGGCCGCCGGGGTCGAAAGGATGAGACACTGCCGGAGGATTGGCACACCGAGCCCCTGAAAAGGGGGGTAATGGACCCCGATTGCCTGGTGCCGGGCAAGAACGGAGAGACCGTCTCACGGAAGGGCGCAGTTGTGGACAGACAGGAATTCGAGCGGATGAAAGACGAGTACTACCGGATCAGAGGCTGGGATATCGCCACGGGTTTGCAGATGCGGCAGCCTCTGGAGAGCCTGGGATTGAAGGACGTCGCCGACGACCTGGAGCAGCGAGGCCTCCTGGGGCAAGGTCCATGAGCCTGGATTCCCGCCTCCGCGGGAATGACAGAGTACGGGGCGTGCAGAGGGGGTTGACCACAACCCTTCAGGGACTCCGGCGCGCCAACTGTGGCATCGATCCATCAACCAAGAAAGGAAGAGCATCCAATGTCAGAAATGAATGACTACAGCGGCCCGTTCAATCCGCATTTGACCTTCAATGATCTCTCCAAGGACTTCCTGCTCAGGGTGATCCGCATCTGGCAGTGGTCCTGGCTGCAGATGGACGCGGCCTGGTTCGAGAACCTGAAGGACAAGGTCGGCCAGGACATCGCCCACGGTTGCGACCTGGAGATGTGGCTCAGGTGCGCCGAGCGCTGCAACACGCGGTACGCCAAGATCGCCAAGATTCCGCTGAAGAACGCCGTGGATTGCCTCAAGGTCTTGCAGTTGCCCCTTGACAACACCATGGGAGCCGTCTATCCGACCACGCATGAGATCCGGAATGAGAACTACGCCGTGATCACCGTCCAGAAGTGCCCCAGCCTGGAGTTCTGCGAGAGGAGCGCTCCGGAGCGGGTGGTGCCCATGTGCGTCATCATGGAGCCCCACCTGATCCACTGGTACAAGGTCAACACGGACGTCATGGTGGCCGCCACCAAACTGCCGCCGCGCAAGAGCGCGGACGAGACCGCCTGCCAGTGGGTGTACAGCCTCCAGGCGCCGAAGGGGGCCAAGGTCAAGAGCACAGAGGAAGTGGTGGACGAGACCAACAGCCCGCCAGAGATAGACGATATGAGCGGGAAGTACTACCCACATTTGACCCATGCCAATTTCTCCAAAGCTTTCCTGCTGAAGATGATGACTGCCTGGCAGTATGCCTGGCTGGTGATGAACGAGGGCTACTACTTCGCCGTCATGAGAAGGTTCGGCCAGAAGATGGCCGACGAATGTGAGCTGGCGGCGTGGCTGCGACTCGCTGAGAAGACCAACAAGCGCTACGCGCCGGTGGGTGAGTTCAAGCTGAACTCGGTCACCGACTCGCTCAAGGTCCTGCAACTGGCCATGGACAGTACCATGGGCTTCTTCCCGGCAGAATACGACATCAAGAGCCCCCACCACGTCGTGCTGAAGATCGGCAAGGGGAAATGGCCCGACTACATGGAGAACGCCGTGCTGCAGAGAACGCCGGCCATGTACCACCAGGGCGGAGCCCCGATCCTGCAGAAGTACCTGGTCAATCCCAGGATCAAGGTGACGCCGTTGAGGGTGCCGCCACGAAACGAATACGACGACATTGACTGCGAGTGGGACCTGAAGCTGGAGTAGGCCGCCCGTGTCATGTCATTCCCGCGGAAGCGGGAATCCAGGTGTCTATCCCTTCTGCCGCTGCCGGAAGGCCTTGATGTAGCGGGCGGCGTGCCGGTCCCGCCCCAGGGCCAGGTCGATGGCCAGTATCGCCGGGCGGATTTGACTCACGTTGACGATGGGGCAGGTGATTCCAGCCGCAATCGCCATGGCCATGAAAGCCCCGTTCAGCAAAGGACGGTCCGGCATGCCGAAGGAGATGTTGCTGCCCCCGAACGTCATGTTCACTCCCAGCTCGGCCTTGACCCGGCGGATGGTCTCCAGGGTCACCAGTCCGGCCCGGCTGTCGACACCGACGGCCATCGCCAGGCAGTCGATGACCACATCCTCCCGCGGTATGCCCAGCGCCCCGGCCCGCTGCACGATGCGGCGGGCGATCTCCAACCGGCCTTCCGCGTCGCCCGGGATGCCCTTCTCGTCCATGGTGAGCCCGATGACCACCGCGCCGCGCTCCTTGATCAGCGGCAGTAGCTCATTCAGCGAAGGCTCCTCCCCGTTGACCGAGTTGACCAGCGGCTTTCCCCGGTAGACCTTCAGCGCCGCCTCCAGGGCTTTGACATTGTGGCTGTCCAGGCAGAGCGGCACATCCACCACCTCCATGACCGCCTGCACCGCCCGTGGCAGCAGGCTCACCTCATCCACGCCCGGCGCGCCCACGTTGACGTCCAGGACATCCGCCCCGGCCTGCACCTGGGCCAGCGCCTCGGCCTGCACCACCTGCATGTCGCCGGCCTGCAGCGCAGCGGCCAGCTTGGCCTTGCCGGTCGGGTTAAGGCGCTCACCGATGAGCACCGTGGGACGGCTGTCGCCGATCACGACTTC
>JBFZDM010000153.1:0-6047 GCA_041307365.1 Chromatiaceae bacterium
GAGCTTGTCGCCGAAGCCCGGCGTCTCGTTTGAGTTCAGCACCTTGCTGCCGACGATGGCCTGAAGGGCGGCATCGTAGGCGAACATGACTTGTAGGGGACCCGCGTAGCCGGTCCCGACACCTGTGATGGCCAGGCCCTTGAGCTGGCCAGCGGCGTCGTAGGCGGCGTAAATGGTCTGGCCACCCGCGCCCGCCGCCTGGCCGGCGGGGACCAACCCCTCCGGGCTTATGGTGAAGTCACGCTTGGAGACGGCGCCAGGGATGATACGCAGGACGGCCTGTTCGGTGGCTATACGTTCACTCTCGGCAATGATGGGGGCGGTGATCTCATAGGCCATGGCCACCAGAAGCCCCGATATCATGGCGATGACGCCGAGGGTGCGCAGCATGGCGAAGGTCGGCGTGGCCGGGACCTGAGGGGCATTGGCCTGAATGATATTTAGGCCGCCCGGATCGGCTTGGGTCCGATGGGCTTCCGTGCTCATGAGCGGGTCTCCCGTTTGGCGCCATAGACCCGCGGCTGGGTCGCCGCCGCGATCAGGGGCGAGGCGGCGTTCGCGATCAGGATGGCGTACATGATGCCCTCGGTAAGACCGCCGAAGAGGCGGATGATAACGGTAAGGATGCCGATGAAGAGGCCATAGGCGAGGGCACCCCAAGGCGTCACCGGCGAGCCGACCATGTCGCTGGCCATGAACCAGGCCCCCAACATGAGTCCCCCGGACAGGAGGACGAACCAGGGCGTCGGAAAGACGGTGCCATCGTAAAGCCAGAAGGGCAGGGCGGTGAGGGCCGCCCCGGCCATGACCCCTAGGGGAATTTTCCAGTCGAGCATGCGCTGGAAGCCTAAGTACATGCCGCAAATCAGGATCAGGAGGGCCGAGGTCTCGCCCGCCGAGCCCGAGACCATGCCGGTGAAGAGGTCCAGGGTGCTGGTCTCGATATGCTGGAACTTCTGCAGGGCCAGAGGGGTGGCACCGGTGAAGCCGTCGATGCCGAGGCTGGCGATCCAGTCCTTGACCGGGGTGGGCTGCATCAGGGGTGGTGTCAAGGTCGAGGGGATGACTTCCAGGAAGCGCCCTGGCGCGAAGCCGGGGGTCCAGGTGGTGATGGCCACCGGGAAGGCGGCCTGGGTGAAGGCGCGTCCTACCAGGGCCGCGTTCATGACATTGAAACCGAGGCCACCGAAGAGGGATTTGCCCAGGCCGACACCGACGAAAGCCGCCACCGCCGCCATCCACAGGGGAAAGCCTGGCGGCAGGGTGAGACCCAGCAGCAGGCCTGTGATGACCACGCTCCAATCACCCAGGGTATTGCCGCGATCGGAGAGGCGCGAGAACAGGTACTCGGTGGCCATGGCCACGCCCGTGGTGGTGGCGAGCAGCAGCAGGGCGCTGAGGCCAAACTGGAAGATGGCGAAGGCGCAGATCGGCAGCAGGGCTATCACCACGCCGCGCATGATCTGCGGGACTGTGAGGGCCCGCTTCAGGTGCGGGGAGGTGCGGATCTCGATGGGTCTGGGCATGGCGGGCGCTCAGTGCTGCTTCATCCGGTATTCGCGGTTGATGGCCTTGGCGATACGGAAATACTGGGTCAGAGGGATGTTGGAGGGGCAGACATAGGAGCAGCAGCCGCACTCGAAACACTGATCCAGATAATACTCCTTGGCCATGCGGTCGTATTCCCGGTGCTGAGCCAGTTGGCCCAGCATGGAGGGGTTCAGGTAGACCGGGCAGGCTTCGAGGCAGGCCGAGCATTTGATGCAGGGCATGACCTGGCGCTGGGCCAGGTCGGGGTTTTGGGCGTCCAGGACCACGACGCCGGAGACGGCCTTGGTCACCGGCACGTCCAGGGAGGCCACCGACATGCCCATCATGGGCCCGCCGAGGATGACCTCGTGGGCCTCGGGGGTCATCCCGGTCTGCTCCAGCAGGAAGCGCAAGGGGGTGCCGATGGGTACCCGGTAATTACCGGGCTTGAGGACGCCGGGACCGCTTACGGTCACCACCCTCTCTATGAGGCCGCGACTCCGGGGCAGCAGGTCGCCCATCTGGGCCAGGGTGCCGACGTTGTAAACGGCGATACCCACCTCCGCGGGCAGGCCGCCGGCCGGGACCTCCAGGCCGAAGAGGCTCTTGATCAATATCTTCTCGGCGCCCTGGGGGTACTTGGTCTCGACCGCCGCGACGGTGACGGGAATGTCCTGTGGCAGGTGTTCGCGCAGCTTGGCCAATGCGTCGGGCTTATTGTCCTCGATACCGATCACGGCCCGGGTCGCCCCGGTCGCCCGCATCGCGATGCGTATGCCGGCCATGATGCTGTCCGGCTGCTCCAGCATGACCCGGTGATCGCAGGTCAGATAGGGCTCGCACTCGCAGCCGTTGACCACCAGGGTCTTGATCTTGCGCCCTTCGGGTGGCTTCATCTTGACATGGCTCGGGAAGGCGGCGCCGCCCAGGCCCACCAGCCCCGCGGACTGGACGGCGGCGATGAGTTCATCCGCCGTCAGGACCGAAAGGTCCCTTGGCATGTCGAACAGGACTTCCTGGTTCGAGGCGCGATGGACCTTGAGGAAGATGGCCGGGATCTTTGGGCCTTCCGCCGTCGGCGCCAGGTCGATGGCACGGATGACGCCACAGGCGGGGGCATGGATAGGCACCGAGAAGAAGCCATCAGCTTCGGCGATGGGCTCGCCGCGCATTACCTCCTGGCCAGCCTTGACGATGGGACGGGACGGCGCGCCCCGGTGCTGCGACAGGGGCAGCACCAGTTCGGGGGCGAAGGACAGGCGACGAATCGGCTTGTTCGCCGTCTGCTCCTTGTGCTCCACGGGATGGATGCCGTGGTCGAAGGTCTTGCGCGAGATGAAGAAGTTCAAGATGCCCATGATTCGCTGGATCTCTAATCCGATACGCCACCGGGATGCTGGGGGCCGACCCGCCGGGGCGGGTCGGGGCTTGTCCTTGGATTCGCCGAGGCCAGGTCCTTCCCGCTAGGAAGGCCCTGGCCCCTCACTGGCATTTGGGAGATGCCTCTGGGAGATCACTCTTTAGGATCCGTGCCTTGGCTACCTCCCCACGACCAGGCCGTTCGGGCCGGATTACTGGTATTTGGTGGCCCGGGTGACGAGCTTGTTCAGATCCTTCTCCGCCGGATTAAAGGGCGTGCCGGGATGAATGCAGCTTGCGGTGCATTTCTCCGCCGCCTTGACGATGTCCTTGTAGGGTCCGGCCTTGGGATCCAGGACGATGGCCTGTTTCTGGCCGTTGTAGGCGAACATCTTGGGGTTGATGTTCATGCACTCGTCGCAAGCCGTGCATTCGGGGCTTTCGATCCAGACCGGTTCCCAGCCAGCCGAGGCGGCGGGACCGGCGGCGGCCATGCCCGTGCCCTTGCCACCCTGGCTGAGGGCGAAGTCCGCCAGGACGCCGGCGCTGGCGCCGCCCATGGCCAGGGAGAGCAGGCTGGCGGTGAGATTTTGCGCCATCTCGGCCTTGGCCTGGTTGCGTACCGTCTCCTCGTCGAACTGATGATCCATGCCCACCAGCCCCCGCAGTTGCCGCCAGAAGCTCCGCCGCTCCTCGCAGGACAGGACGATTTCCTGGGACACCAGGGCGCGCATCAGGCGGTTTTTGCCATCCACGCCCCAGACGAAGGGGAACTTGCCCTCGCGGTCGTCGGCGTCCAGGTCCAGGAAGTCGTGCAGGGGCACCATGTCGTTGTTCCAGGTCTCTGGCGGGGCCTTGCGGAAGTGCTTGCGGAAGCGGCCCTCGGTCATGGCAAAGTCGCCGAAGGTCATGGGCACCGCCATGCCCTGCTCCTTGCCGGCCTCATCCTGGTACTTGATGGTCCAGGAGATCCAGTCCTCGTCCAGGTTGGGGTTGCCCTCGATGGAGCAGCACTCTTCGAAGGTGGTGCCGGCGTCCGGGTCATAGCGGAAGAGGGGATAGGCCCGGGACTCGACCGCCAGGCGACTCTGGTGCTCGGAGTGGTCGTCGGGGACGCCGTGCTCCGGCTGGCAGACGGCGTAGATGTTGAACAGGGCCGGGCGGCGACTGTTGAGACCGTCGATGTAGCCCTCCAGCAGGTGGCTCATATGGGAGATGGAGCCCTGGAGCACGAAGCTGGTGCGATGGGCCATGCCGATGAGGCCCATCTCCTTGCGGATCTCGGTCTTGCCCTTCCAGGCCTTGCCATAGGGCGACATGTCCGCCACCTGGCCGATGAAACCAGAGGTGCAGGCCTGGCCGCCCGTGTTGGAATAGACCTGGGTGTCGAGGACCAGAACCTTGATCGGCATCCCCGACATCAAGGCGCGGGACAGATTCTGGAAGCCGATGTCGTACATGGCGCCGTCGCCGCCAATGCTTACCACCGGCGGGCAGAGGCGCCATTCCTCCTCGGAGAAGTCCTTCCAGTTGAAGAAGGTGAAGTAGGCGTTGTGCTCGGCGGCCTTGTAGCCCCTTTCCAGCTCGATTTTCGCCATGCGCACGGCCTTGAAGCCCTCGGCCATCTTGCGCATGTGGCCCTCGAAGATGCCCATCGCCACCGAGGGCGAATCCTGGAAGAGGTGGCTGGTCCAGGGGAAGGGGTAGGGGTGGTAGGGAAAGGTCGAACCCCAGACCGAGGTGCAGCCGGTGGCGTTGATGACGCCCATCTCGGCGCGGGGCTGGGCGTCGGTGTAGCGGGACTTAAGGTCGCGCAGTTGGCCGAGGAGGGCGGTCACCCAGCCGAGCCATTCGGGATCGACGGGATGGGCCTTGCGCCCCTGATCCAGTTCGCTGGACAGGTCGGCCAGGGTCAGATCGGTGTCTTGGTGGCTGTTCAGCACCCGGGCGATGGCGGCGGGGTTGCTCAGGTCGACGCCCTCCGCCAGCTTGAGGCGGACATGGGTCTCGAGGCGATTGATGAGGTCGTCGATCTCCGCCAGGTGCCGCTTGACGCGGGGCTGCATCAGGGCGGTGACGGTGCCGGTGAAGAGGTGGATGACCGTCTTCTCGCCGCAGCCCATGCAGGCGCCGTCGCCGGAGATCATGGACTGGTAATTGGCCTTGTCGAGGAGCAGGGTCTCCAGGGCGCCGACCTTTTCGTTGAGGTCGTCGATGCGGATGAAGTCGGGGTTGGTGGTCGGCAGTTCGAGCCAGAAGGCCCACTTGGCGCGCATCTCGGCGATGCCCTGGTCGGTCTGGGGCTCGGCCACCAGGGCACCGTCCTCGCAGACCTCGACGCACTCCATGCACCCCTTGCAGGTGTAGGGGTTGACGGTGATGCTGAAGAGGCCGCCGCTGCCCTTCCCCTTTTTTTCGCGGTTGGTCCAGTAGGGCTTGGTGACGGACAACTGGAAGTCGGACAGGGCTTCCAGGAAGAGGCCCATCTCCTTTTCCAGCGAAGCCTTCTGCTCGTCCGCCAGCTCGGCGGCGGCCAGGGTTTCGAGCACCGCTTGGTCGAGCAGCAGGCGGGTGTCGGCGGCCTCGCCGGCCCCGTCAAGCAACTCGCGCAGGCGCTTCTCGACCTTGCGGGTCTCGCGGCGCAAGTACTGGGTGGGCATGCCCTTCTCGACCCGCAAGATGGCGGTGTTGAAGACCTCGGCGAGGGTGCTGACCAGGCCGGGGATGGCGCTATCAGGGCAGGTGGAGAAACAGCTACCGCAGGCCGTGCAGTTCTCGGGCAAGAACTTGGGATACTCGAAGCGGATCTGGGTCATGTCGCGATAGACGCCGGTGGCGGCCGGCATCAGGCTCATGGCCATGTAGGGGTCCGCCAGGTTGGCGTTGCCGCGGCCGGTGGCATAGAAGTAGCCGGTCTGGCGCCAGAAGCGGTGGATGTCGGCGATGAAGCCGTCGCCCTCGGGCAACTGCTTGAGCATGATCGGCAGCTTGGGCGCCTTGTGAGGGATGAGCTGACCCGTGGACAGGGGCTTGTCCTTGATCTCGATGATCTCGTCGAAACCGCGGCGCACCACGCGCAGATTGTCCTGGACCACGCGCTCGCCCTTGCCGCCGAACTTGGAACGTAACTGGTCCTCGATAGCCTGGAACAGGCCGTT
>JBFZDM010000368.1:0-2812 GCA_041307365.1 Chromatiaceae bacterium
TCGAAGGCTTCATTGGCGCCAGCGGCAACATGCCGGCGCGGGGCGGCGGTTCCGCCCTCGGCGATGAGGATGTAGCGGCCGCCGTGGCCTATCTGATGGCCGAGAGCCGCTGAAGGCCCGCGGTTGACCACGGCGCTGGCGCTGCCAGGAGCCCTTATCGTACGGTGCAGCAGAGACCTGTCTTCGACAAGCCCCAGCCGACCACCAGGATCGCGGCGAGGATCGCCAGCGGGGGGATAAAAGCCGCGGCGAGAGAGAGGATCGCGCCTGCTCCGAATTGGCTGGCTGTGGCTGCGATCGCCAGCAGTACCAAGGCGGGCAGGGCGACGGGAAGGAACTTGCGGTTGGCCAAAGTCAGATTACGCATCTTTACTACTCCTGAAAGTGCCGATAACACAGCGATGCCCGCAACCGGGCCAGCTTGGGGCATCGCGGCATTACCCTGGATCATTGTGATAACAAGATAAATTGAGCTTATATAAGCTTAACGTAATTTAATTAAGCGCTGGTTTTATGTCAACCTGAATTTCACCCTGATTTTCACGCCGCGGCCGGCCGTCGGCGGCAAAAGTGCCGGTAAGACCCGCGAGGCCGGGACCAAACCCGGGACCTCCCCAGCCGTAGCCAGGTTGCATGGCGGATCAATCCGCCTCTATCTATATAGCAGGAGGCGGGTCCCACCGGGCCGGTCCCCGGCCCGGTGCCTATTGGGCAAGGTTTGGGACGCCGGCCACCCGTGGGCAGCCATGGGCATCGGTGGCAACGCCCCTTGGGGTATCCGGGCACCGGTCACGGTAATCTGGAGTACCGTCGAAGTCGCTGTGCTTGGGGCAACCGTTAGCCGCGACCCCGGCGCTCAGGGCCTCAGTGGAGTCGTCGGGGCAAAAGTCCTGGCTGTTGACGACCCCATCGCCGTCGTTATCGAGTTCGCAGCCGTTGGTATCCACCGGATGGGCCACGGGTCCGGGCTTGAGCCGCTCCGGATTGACCGCCGCGCCGAACCTAAAATCTGGCGGCAGCTTCTGCAACTGAGCGGTGTTCGGGCACAGGTCCAAGGCATCCGGGACGCCATCGTGATCGGAGTCCGACTCCTGCCCCAAGAGCGATCCACCGGGCAGGCCAAGGACGGACCCAATGACGAAGAGAGCAAGGGTGTGGCGGCGGTGCATGACAATATCCCGGGACTATAGCCAACGCTTATCGGATTTCAGATTGAATCTGCGGAGAATCGTGGATATGACATATAGCTAGATTCTACTGACCACCAACAGCCAACCACGGATCACTCTAGTAAGGGCCATCCGGGGCCTGATGGCCCCTGGGGGCATGCCAGGTCGGCAGCGGCTGATCACTAGCGCCCGAGAATGGCATCCACCTCGGCCTGGGTCAGGTACTGGGCTACATAGTTGCCGGCGCCGATCACCGCCTCGATCTGGCCGACATAGGCGCGCAGGTGGTTCTCCGACCCGTCGATCAGTGAGCTGTAGGCGTTGATAAGGCCGGACTCATCGGTGTATTCCAGGCCGCAGGGCTGGGGGTAGCCGGCCTTGACCATGACATCCGGGCACACGGCGATGTCATGCATGTCGAGTTCCTCGATGAAGGCCCCGACATACAGGGCGTCCAGCTCACTTTCTCTAGCCTTGCTGGTCAGGGCCTCGAACTTCTCGGTGAAGTACCAGCCCCACTCCGCACCCGTGAAGACACCCCTGCTAGCGGGCAGATCGTTGGTTGTTGGGTTGGGGTCCGGCAGGTTGTACAGGGCCAGCTTGTCGCGCATGGTGTCCGTGTGGGTCTGCTCGGAAGTCGTGGCGATCCTGTCGAACACCCCCTGGTCCGGATAGAGGCCGGCAAGGGTCAAGTAAACGTCGCGGGCCAGCTTCTCTTCCTCCCGCATAAAAGTCAGGTGAGAGGCTTCAATGGCATCCAGCTTGGTCTTGGAAGGGTTATTGTCCCCCAAGGCATTGGAGACGACGCCCCCCAGGGTGGAGATTAGAGCGGTCAGGGTCAGAGCGGTCAGGGTCTTCATATTAGGTTCCTCGCAAAGAGGTTGATTGGGTGATCCGCGTCAGCCGTGCCGTCGGACGGCAAATTGTGGCATTGATGATGGATGGGCCATTGCAACGGGGGTGGAAACAGGCCGCGGCCGAGGAGGCGCACGATGATGCGCGCTTCCTGGCCCGGGGTCTGCTTGATCAGTTTTACGATGCCGCGGCGGATGGTGTGAACGGCCTCGGCCGCCGTGTCCTCCCGGTAGATCTCGGTGCCAGCGGGGACGGTGCCAGCGGGGACCAGGCTGGCGCGGATGGATGGGGAAATGTGCTCGAAGTCGGGGGCGCGCGGGGCCGGGTACAGGGCCTGCTGGCGCAGGGCGCAGTGTCTGCAGTCCGCGGTGGTGTCCCAACGCGGCTCGCCTCGGCTCATGCCCTGAGTGGGGCCAGGGGAGGCGGGTAACCTTAAGAAATTGGATGCGGTCTTTGACACCTTAACCCCAGCCGCTTGCTGGCGTAAGTCGGGCAGCCCCTTGGCCACGCAAGATAAAGTTTAACTGGGATTTTGAGATATCGCAGAAAACATCTTGTTAAGAAGTGATCAAACGCAATTTATTAATAAGTCTGGCCGCCCACCGGTCCGCGCTCGCGCCTGGCCATTGGTAGGACATGCAAGGGGAGCTATTCGATCATCTGACTTAGCCCATGTCCTGGCTTGACCATGGGCAGCACGTCTTCGGTCTTGTCGATCCAGACGTCCACCAGGGCTGGACCCGGGTGGGCCAGGGCGTCCCGGATTCCGTCCCAGAGTTCTTCCGGCT
>JBFZDM010000403.1:0-9384 GCA_041307365.1 Chromatiaceae bacterium
CTCGGAGCCATCCACCACGTCATCGTGGAGCAAGGTCGCGGTGTGGATGAACTCGATCACCGCGGCCAGATCGACATGATGCCCTCCCGCGTAACCGCAGGCGCGAGCGCTCAAGAGGACACCCAGAGGGCGCAAGCGCTTGCCACCGCTGTTGACGATGTAATGGCCAATCTGGTTGATGAGGACGACGTCGGACTGGAGACGACACAAGATGAGGTCGTCCACCGCTCGCAGGTCTGCGGCGACGGGGTCCCGGATTTCGCTCAAGGACATTTGCGGGGGATCGGATAATTGCAAAGACCGCTGGATGCTAGGGATAGCCGCCCGGCCTGTCAAGAATTTAGGCGGGACTGCCAGGCGTGGACCGGCGCGACGCATCGGCGTGACATATTAACTCATTTATTTATATATAATTGTTTAGGGACCCTTGAGCAAGGCGCGGCCGCCCGCGACCCAGGTCAGGTGGTATCTATCGAAAAATCCACGCCATGTTTGACTCGGACCGAGCCAAACCGCTATCATCTCACGTCTTTGGTTAGCCCCCCGTCTTCGCGGGAGGCGGACAATGGTAATCGCTGGGGAAGGCATGCACATGTACGCGGTCATTCAAACCGGTGGCAAGCAGTACCGGGTCGCCGAGGGCGACACCCTGAAGGTCGAGAAACTGGTGGCCGAGGAAGGCGCCGACATCGAACTCGACAAGGTGCTCATGGTGGCCGATGGCGACCAGATCAGGGTCGGCAAGCCCTACCTGGAAGGCGGCAAGGTCTTGGCCAGGGTCAAAGGGCATGGCCGCGGTCCCAAGGTCAAGATCGTGAAATTCCGTCGACGCAAGCATCATCTGAAGCGCGCTGGCCACCGCCAGTCGTACACGGAACTGACCGTCACCGGCATCAGCGCGGGTTGAGGAGAGCACAGGCATGGCACATAAAAAGGCAGGCGGCAGTTCGCGCAACGGCCGCGATTCAGAATCCAAGCGCCTCGGCGTCAAGGTGTACGGTGGCCAGCGCATCAGCGCCGGCGGCATCATCATTCGCCAGCGCGGCACCAAGTTCCACAACGGCGTGAATGTCGGTTGCGGCCGGGACCACACCCTTTTCGCCCTGACTGATGGCATCGTACGCTTCCAGGTCAAGGGACCCGTAAACCGTAAGTACGTCACGGTCGAAACCCTCTGAGGCCGGCGCCACCAACCGGTGGACTGGAAAGCCTCGCCGACCGGCGGGGCTTTTTGCGTTTCAGATCACTCCATCCGTCCCCCTCCCGCCCGCCCTCATGACCCAAGGCCATCCCACCCATGAAATTTATTGACGAGGTCCGCATCCGCGTCCAGGCCGGCGATGGTGGCGATGGCTGCGTCAGCTTCCGGCGCGAAAAGTTTATCCCCAAGGGTGGACCCAACGGTGGTGATGGCGGCGACGGCGGCAGCATCCACCTGGTCGCCGATACCAATCTCAACACCCTGGTGGACCTGCGCTTCCAGCGCACCTTCCGTGCCCAGCGCGGCCAGAACGGCATGGGCCGCGATAGGAAAGGGCGCAAGGGCGAGGACTTGGTCATCCGCGTCCCGGTGGGCACTCGCGTCTGGGACGAGGAGGCCGGCGAGCAACTTGGCGATCTGTGCCAGCAGGGCCAACGCCTGACCGTCGCCCAGGGCGGATTCCACGGTATCGGCAACGCCCGCTTCAAGTCCAGCGTCAACCGCACGCCGCGGCAATGGACCCCCGGCAAGCCGGGCGATACCCGCGAGCTGCGCTTGGAACTTATCCTGCTCGCTGACGTGGGCCTGCTCGGTTTTCCCAACGCCGGCAAGTCGAGCCTCATCCGCCAGGTTTCCAGCGCCACCCCGAGGGTGGCGGACTACCCCTTCACCACCCTGCACCCCAATCTCGGCGTGGTGCGACTCGGCCAGGATCACAGCTTTGTCATCGCCGATATCCCCGGCATCATCGAGGGCGCGGCCGATGGCGCTGGACTTGGCTTGCACTTCCTGCGCCACCTGGCGCGCACCCGGCTCCTGCTGCATCTGGTGGACCTGGCACCCCTCGACGAGGGCCTGGACCCGGCCACGGAGGTACGCAAGATCGAGCGCGAGTTATCCCTGTACGGCGCAGGGCTCATGGACAAGGAACGCTGGCTGGTCCTCAACAAGCGCGACCTACTGGAACCAGCGGAGTACGAGGCGCGCCGCGCCCGCCTCCTGGACGAAATCCACTGGACCGGCCCGGTCCATGGCATCTCGGCCCTCACCGGCGCCGGCACTGGTGAATTGATGGCCGACCTGATGAGTCGGCTGGGGACCCTGCGCCTGGCCGAGCGGACCGAGGAAGAGACCGCGTCCGACGAGGACGACTGGCACCCCTTGGGCTGATCGGGATGCGGGAGAAGTAAGCGCCTTGATTACCCGAGATAAAATCCCCGCCACCCGGAAATGGGTGGTCAAGATCGGCAGTGCCTTGCTCACCGGTAATGGCCAAGGCCTCAACCGCGAAGTCATGGCCCCCTGGGTCGATCAGATGACCGAGTTGCGCCGGGGCGGCGCCGACCTGGTGCTGGTCTCCTCGGGGGCTGTCGCCGAAGGCATGGCCCGCATGGGCTGGAAGCGACGCCCCCGGACCCTGCACCAACTCCAGGCCGCCGCCGCCATTGGTCAGATGGGGCTGATCCGCGCCTACGAGGACTGCTTCGACAAGCGCGGCCTGCGCACCGCCCAAGTCCTGCTCACCCGGGATGACCTGATCGATCGCAACCGCTACCTCAACGCCCGCACCACCCTGCGCACCCTCCTGTCCCTTGGCGTCATCCCCGTGATCAATGAGAACGATACGGTCGCCACGGACGAACTGCGCTTCGGCGACAATGACACCCTGGCCGCCCTGGTGGCCAACCTCATCGAGGCCGACTTGCTCGTACTGCTCACGGATCAGGACGGTCTCTTCGACCGGGACCCACGCTTCTCGGCTGACGCCAGCCTCATCAGACAGACCCGGGTCGATAACCCCCTCCTCGACGCCGTCGCCGGCGGCAGCGTCAGCGGCCTCGGCCTCGGTGGCATGGTCACCAAGGTACGGGCGGCGCGGCTGGCGGCCCGCTCCGGCACCCCCACCGTCATCGCCCCCGGCCGGAGCCAGGCAGTATTGACCCGGCTGCGCGCCGGGGAGGAGGTCGGTACCCTGCTGACACCTGTGCAGGAGGCCCAGGCGGCGCGCAAGCAATGGCTCGCCGGTCATCTGGTGGTGCGCGGCCGGCTCACCCTCGACCAAGGCGCCGTCCGCGCCCTGCGCACCCAGGGCACCAGCCTGCTGGCGGTCGGCGTCACCGCCGTCAAGGGGGCCTTCGACCGCGGCGAGGTTGTGGCATGCCTGGACCCGGATGGCCGCGAGGTCGCCCGGGGCCTGGTCAACTATGATGCCCAGGAGGCGGAACGCATCAAGGGCCAACCGAGTTCAAGGTTCGAGGCCATCCTTGGCTATCTCAATGACGCCGAATTGATTCACCGCGACAATCTGGTGTTGGTCTAAGCCCCCGACAGCCTCTCAGTTCCCCGCCGCGCCCTCGGCCCCCGGCCAGGGCTGGATCGGCACCACCGAGATACTGTTTTTGGGCGAACCCTCAATGATGCGGTCGCTGTAGGTCAGATAAACCAGCACCTGACGCTTGGCGTCGAAGAAACGCACCACCTGCATGGTCTTGAAGAGAAGGGAGGTCCGTTTCTTGAAGACCTCCTCACCGTCCGCCTTACCCGAGCGGATGACGTCGTTGAGTTGGATCGGCCCGATCTGGCGGCAGGCGATGGCGGCATCCGAGGTATCCTCGGCCACGCCCACGGCCCCCGAGATGCCGCCGGTCTTGGCGCGGCTGAGATAACAGGCCACCCCCGGCACCTCCTCGTCGTCGAAAACCTCCACCACTATCTTATCGTTGGGTCCCAGCACCTTGAAGCGGGTGCTGACGCTGCCGATCTCCTCGGCCCCCTGGGCCTGATCGGCGCCAAGGGCTGCCACAAAACCAGCAATCAGGCCGACCAGCAAGGTCACCTTGCCCATATCTCGATTCCTCGTCAAAGGGTTGGCATCACGCGAACAGGCGTTCGCATTCCTGGCGGCTCCGGGTCAGGCAATCCTCGATGGCGACGCCCTGGAACCAGTTACCCGTGAGCCCCAACCGGACCCCGGCGAGGGCGGTGTCGATACGCCCCACCCGCGCCTCATGCCCCACCCGCAAGGCGGGCAGCCGATTGTGGACCCGCTCCCGCCCGACAACGGCCTCCGGCGGCACCCCCAGCACGGCCAGGGCCCTTTCCTCCTGGGCCTCTGGCGCCAATTCGCCGGGACGGAAATGAAAACTGAAGCCGCGATAGGAGCCATCGGGCAGGTAATCCCGCGACACCATGGCGTTGAAGGCGTCATCCACCGAGATGAGCCCTGCGCTGAGCGGTACCTGCCCCATCGCCTCGGCGAGGACGCACAGCGCCAGGGACTCCACCTCCCGCATCCCGATGCCGGCTATGGCCACCGTCACCTCCTTGTCCAGCACGGACCCCAACAGCCCCGCCGCCACGTCCGGCGGCACCGCCAGGGTCAGGGTGGCGCAGGCCAGTTCATCGCCATTGCCCAACAACAGCCTGAAGCCGTCGCCATCGCCCCGCACCTCCGCCAGACTCAGTCCGGTTCGCACCTCCAGCCCAGTCTGCCCGGCGATGGCCAAGGGGATCTCAGACAGGCCTCCAGGCAGGGTGAAACTGCGCATGAACTCCTTGCGCCGGGGCTTGCGGCGGAACAGGAGGTCCGCCGGAAAATCATCCGCCTCCTGGCAGATGACGGCGCGGAAAGCCGGGCCGAACAGGTCCCGGTAATTGGCGGCCCCCAGCCCGGCGGCATAGAAGTCCCGCACGCTCCGGCCCGCCTTCTGGGTGGTGAAGAGGCGCGGCAGCGAAATGGCCAGTTCCAGGGGATGCAGGGCGGAGAATACGGAATGACGCCTGCCGCCCCGCCACAACGAATAGCGTAACTTCGCCTTGGGCGTGAGACGGTTCAGCAGCCCCACATCGCCCAGGATGTCCAGCAGGTGGCCATAACTGTTGAAACAGGTGTGGCTCCCCCCCTCCACCCAGAAATCGCCGCAGCCCGGAAAGACGCGGGTGTTGATGCAGCCGCCGATCCGTTCGCCCGCATCCAGTACCAGGGTCTGGACGCCCCGCCGCGCCGCCCAATGGGCCAGCCCCAGCCCGCTGATGCCGGCACCGACGACTATATGCTCAAACCGCTCACTCATGACCTTTACCTCGGCCCCGATCCGCGAAGGCTCTTGACTGGCGTTCCTCCACCGCTTGCCCCCACTTGGGGGTTGCAAGTCACTTTGAACCAGGGCCCATCAGGGCTCACCCCGCCCATCGCCAGCGCCCACCCCAGGCTCCGGGGCCAATATCCGCAAGTGACTGGTATCCGGCACGGCCACCGGTACAGGTGGCCGATCGCAATCCGCCAGGTTCCAGTCCTGGCCCACGATCAGCCTCATACGGCTGATATCCACCATCGGTGGCGCATAGCCAGGGTCCGGCTCCAAGGGCCGACCATCCGCGGTGGCCAGCGCCCATGGACGCTTCACGGCCTCGTCACCTCCCGGCCTCACCGGCTGCCCGGTGCCCATCACGGACGTCGCGGCCTTCTCCGACCTCTGCTCGACCAGTCTCGCCAGTGCCCCCGCCTCCAGGAAGACCTGCCGCAGTCGCTCCGCCTGGGCCAAATCCAGGCCCCGCTTCAGGGCCACCGTCCGCCCACTGAAAAGCTGCGCCGCCGCCTCATCCGACAGCTTGAACAAGGCTCGGATCCGCGCCCGCACCACTGCCGGATCCGTCCCGGCCTTCAGCTCGCCGGCAAAATAAATATCATAGCTCGCCATTCCCGCCTCCGCGCTGGCATGCCCCTTAAGGGACATGCGCCACTGGCCGCATCTGGGTGTCACAGACGCCACCGACGCTGACGGATGTGGTGCTGGGCGCTGACTTGCAACTTTCGCCCCGGTCCTTGATCCGACACTGGAGCTCGAGGGGCTTGCCGGAGCCAAGCCAGGCGGGGACCTTGCGATAGCGGCCGATACTCTCGTGGCGGCAACCGGCGGGGATGCCATAGGGGGGGCAGGAGGCGGGGGGCTTGCCACTGACCTTACGGCCATCGACGACGAAGCCGGGGAAGTTGTCCTCGAGGCGAATGCGGTCGGCATCCTCGTCCTCGGTGACGAGGAACTCCCTGAAGCGGTAGCCGTCGCCCACCTGCCCCTCGACCTGGATGCGGGTGTTGGCAATGAGGGCGAAATCGCCGCCCTTGCGGGCGATGGCGCCGGACATGTATTCGACGCCCTTGTGGTTGGGGAAGCACTTGCCCATGGCTGGGGCGTGATAGTAGTGGCGCAAGCCGGTCAGGTCGCGCGAGGCATTGCCGGGAAAGAGGGCGCGCAGATCCTGGTCATCGCCGTAGAGGATGCGCTCGATGTCGCCGACGCTCTGGGCATGCATGGCCTGGAGCTTGTCGTAATAGTCGCCGCTGCGGGCAGTGCCGGCGCTGCCGAGGTCATCGCGCAAAAAGCAGGCGGTAAGACCTGAGACCTGGGTCAGGAATTCATCCCAGATGTTGTACTGAGAGACGGCGGAGGAGACGCCCTGGAAATCGCCGGGGGCGCGGCAACCCTGACCCTTCTGGCACTGCCCCAGAGCGCGGTTACGAATGGAGAGGGCAATGACATTGCGCTCGCAGGCGCCATAGGCATTGCAGCCGCGGCCCAGATGGCCCTCAAAGAGGGCAGTGCGCATGACATAGTCCAGATGCTTAGCCCGCGTCAGGTTCTCGGTCGAAGACCGGCCCTTGTTGGCGGTAATGTAACTATCCCATGCCTTCTCCAAGGCGCCCCGGCGGCCCACCAGCTTGCGGTTGGCCTCCTCGCATTGGGGCGAGTTGTGGAAGCCGCGCACCAGCCGGTCCAGTTCGCTGGCGCCCTCCGGCGCCTTGCCCTTGCCGGTCCTGGGCGGGTCGAAAGAGGGGGCCTTGGCCATGGCGTAGAGATCGCGGACGCTGATGACGCGCCGGACCCCCGCCGGGCAATGGTGATTCGCGACCCTCAGCCCCTTGCGCTCGGCCAGGGCCTTCTTGAACCTGTCAGTCGCATCCGGCCCGGCCTTGGCGGTGTCCACGACGATCTCGAAGCCGACGTAGGGCGTGCCACTCTCGTCCGTCAGCGGCTTGCCATCACGGATCACGAGACAGGGGATCAGGGAGCTACCCTGGGTGAGCTGGCCCGCTGGGGACTTGGGCCCGCGCCTGGCGAAATCATCCGCATCGTAATAAGGCGTGGTCCGTGGGCCGTTGAATTTGTAAAGGGTCATGACCGGCGTGGCCGGGATGTCCGCCAGGGCTGGCGGGGAACCTGGCAGTATCATCAGGCCAACGATGAGGGGGAAGAGGGCCGAGAACTTTTTCATGAAGGCGATTCCGGAACTTGCTGAGGCTGCCCAGGGTTCATGTGGTGGAACCTCAGGGGACGAGCATGGGTCGGTACCGATTTTATACTGGTCGTGGTAGAAGGCGTCACTCTAAATCGGCACCCCCCTTTCGAATCCCGGCGAGCCCGAAGTTCAACGAAGGTCACGCCATTTCCAGCGACCAAACCGACCACTAAGCTAAGATAAGGCATCGCCAACCCCTGATTGCTACCTTGGCATTGCACCCCCAACGAGGATACCCCCATGCTGGTCACCTTCAAGACCGATGCCCATGCCGACATCCTCATGTTCGGCGACGTGGCGCTGACCCTGCTCCAACTCATGGGCCAGAGCGGCCGGGTGCCGGGAGCCTTGCTCGCGGTGGACATTCCCGCGGCCCTGGCTCGGCTTCGGACGGCGGTGGCGGAGCATCCCGACGGCAACCTGGACCCCGCGCCCCAGGGCGGCGGGGACGAGGACCGCGGGCGCCATGTCAGTCTGGCCCATCGCGCCCTGCCCTTGATCGACCTGCTGACCACGGCGGCGGCCCAGGGCAAAAACGTAATCTGGGAGAACCGATAAGGCCCGGCGACCGCGCCAGGGCACGGATTCCGCTTGGAATAGCCCCCCGGCTGGGGGATCATTGAAATCTCGCTTCAGACAGACCAAGGGAGCCGCCAACCAATGGAAAGTTCGCATCCGCTCGAGGACCGGGACACGTCCTATCAGCCCATAGCCACCCTGGAGGCACGCCTGCGAGACCTCGAACAGCGATTCACCCCCCCCGAGTTCGGCGCCAAGGCCGGCGGTGCCTCGGACGAACGTCTGGCGGCCCTCGACGCCGCCCTTGAGAGCCAAGCAGACAAGCTAAGGGACATCGAGGTGGCCCTGGTCGGGCGCATCGCCGACGTGGACGACGACCGCCGCCGGACCGCCACGGCGATACAGCGCGCCCTGGAGACCCATCGTGAAGAGATGGAAGAAAACTACCGTCGTCGGGCCCTGATCACGGCTATCTTCGTCTTTCTGGCCTTCGCCTCCTCCATCGCCGCCACAACCCTTGGCCTGCTCCAGTTCAATGCCGCCGGCAAAGCGGAGACCGCCGCCGAATTCAGCCATATCCAGGATAAAGTTGACCGCCTGTCGGCCCTTGACCTGACTCCGCTGGATGCGCGCCTGAACCAGATCGAAGAATCCGTGGCGGTCCTGTCCGGGGACCTGGTAACGAGCGCCGAGGAGCGCCAAACCGGTGAGACGGCTCTCGCGAACCGCCTGCAAGGGCTCGAGGAGGCACAGGGTCAAGTCGCCGCCCCTCTGGAAAAGGGCCTGGCCGAACTTGGAGAGGTGGTCTCGCGGCTATCACGGACGCAAGAGGAGGTCGTCACCAACCTTGCGGAATCGGTGGTGGAAGTGGATACCCTTGCCAAGGAAACCGCGGAGCGCCAGGCCGCCGATGCCGATCTGGCTAAGAAGATGGAAGATCTGGCGAAAAACCAGGAGGAAATACAAAAGGCGCAAGACCGCCTCGGCAAGGACATTCTGCTACTGCGCGACAGCCTGGCGAATACCCTGGCCTCCGCCCACCCGCCCCCGGAGCAAAGGACCTGGACCGAGGAGAGCCCCGCCGCCGCCCCACCCCTCGAGCCCGAGCATCAGGCCAAGGCCGAGCCCGAACATCAACTCGAGCCCCGGCTCCAGCTCGAACCCCAGCCTGAGCCCAAGCTCGAACCCATTCCCGACGTGGTCGATGGACAGATCACCCTGGTAGAGCACCAATACGCCCTGCAACTCATCAGCTTCAACACGGCCGAGGACCTGCACCGCTTCCCCAGCCGCGGAGACCTGCCCGCCCGCATCTAATACCGCGAGGAAAGCCGTCGTGGCAAAACCTGGTACGCCGTATTTTACAG
>JBFZDM010000001.1:0-2727 GCA_041307365.1 Chromatiaceae bacterium
CCATCCCCAATATACCTCTCTCTCACTGACCACAGGCCCGGAGAACGCCATGCATGACCACGTCAAAGACTATTACGGCCGCCAGTTGCAAGGAACGGCGGACCTGCGCACCACCGCCTGCTGCGACGCTAGCCAGACGCCGGATTGGCTCAGGCCCCTGCTGGCCCGCATCCATCCGGAGGTAACGGCGCGCTATTACGGGTGCGGTCTGGTCTGCCCGCCGCTGCTCGCCGGCTGCCGGGTGCTGGACCTGGGCTGCGGCGCGGGCCGCGACCTCTATGCCCTGGCCCAATTGGTCGGCGAGGATGGCCAAGTGGTGGGGGTGGACATGACCGAGAAGCAGCTCGCCGTGGCCGAGCGCCATCGCGAGCATCATCGCCGTGCCTTCGGCTTTGCTCGTGACAACGTGGATCTGCGCCTGGGTTACATCGAGCGCCTGGACGAGTTGGATCTGGCGGACGCCTCCTTCGACGTCGTGGTCTCCAACTGCGTAGTCAATCTCTCCCCGGACAAGGACGCGGTGCTGCGCGGGGTGCAGCGGCTGCTCAAGCCCGGCGGCGAGCTGTATTTCTCCGACGTCTACGCCGACCGGCGCGTGCCCTCCGCGGTACGCGACGACCCGGAGCTGTACGGCGAATGCCTGGGCGGCGCCCTGTACTGGAACGACTTCCTCCAGCTCGCGCGGCGCCAGGGGTTCGCCGACCCGCGCCTGGTGGAGGACCGCCCCATCGCCGTCACCGACCCCACCTTGGCGGCACGCACCCAAGGCATCGGCTTCTATTCCGCCACCTACCGGCTGTTCAAGCTGGAGGGGCTGGAGCCGGCGTGCGAGGACTACGGCCAGGCGGTGGTCTACCGGGGGGATATCGCCGGACACGAGCAGCGCTTTATTCTGGACAAGCACCATCGCATGGACGCCGGCCGGGTCTTTCCAGTCTGCGGTAACACCTGGCGCATGCTCCACGGGACGCGCTTGCGACCGCACTTTGATTTCATCGGCGACTTCAGCCGGCACTACGGGATCTTCCCCGGCTGTGGCGGCGGGTTGCCCTTCACCGCCGGCAACCCGGAGACGGCAGCGGCCTGTTGCTGACCGGGGCCTCGCGCCGTCCAGCAATTCCAAATTTGTGCCTACCCCGTGTCTTGGCGGTTGTGGGCCTGGGGCGGTGCGGGAGCGAGGGCGTCGGTCTTCCGCGACGAGAACGTCGCCGTGCCCATCGTCGACCGCCTCATCCATCACTCACATGTTTTCATGCTCGGAGGTGAAAGCTATATCCTATCCCTGGAAAAACCCAGATTGGGCAGGTTGGCGCGCCCGATGACATGCAGGACGATGCCGGCTCCGACGAAGAAGACCAGGCTGGCCCCGAGGCTTGCGATCACCGGGTGCTCACCTCCCAGATCCCCGAGCCAGACAAAGAGGGCCACCAGGCAGAGAGCGCCGCACAGATAGAAGACCAGAGCGGCGCCGTAAGCGACTCGCTGGCCCAGGCCCCGTGTGGATTCAAGTGGAGAGGTATCGGCCAGGAGTAGTTTCTTCATGGGTTGCTGTTCAGGCTTGAAAAGGGAAAGGATGACCCTCGGTCTTCTTGGCTAATTTCGGCGTCCGTGAGATAGCAGCCGGGGTCCTCGGCCCACATGTCCCCCGTGACCTGGTAGGCCCGGGTGCGGGTGTTGCCATTGCAGACAGGCAGATGGGCACAGGTGGCGCAGCGTCCCTTCACCGGTCGCGGCCTCTGCTTGAGCCCGGCCATGAGGGGATCGGATCTATCATCCCAAATGGCGGAGAAGGGGCGGACACGCACATTGCCCAAGGAATAGTCCCACCAGAAGCTATCGGGATGGACCTGGCCCAGGTTGTCGATGTTGGCGATGTTCTGACCCGAGGCATTGCCGCCCCAGTTGACAAGGACCCGGCGCAGATCATCCAGCCGTTCCGGGAAGTGCCGCCGCACCCAGTGGAGCAAATAGACCCCGTCGGCGTCATTGTTGCCGGTCACCAGCTCCACGGCCTCCCCTCGCTGAATGCGCGACCAGCCAGTTTCGATCAGGAGGTCCATGGCCTCTCGGGTCATGCTCACATGGGCATCCCGATCCCGATTCTTGTTGCCGCGCCCGGCGTAGTTCAGGTGGGAAAGATAGAATTTGTGAATACCTTCCGCTGTCATGAGACCCAGCAGGGCAGGCAAGTCCTGGGCATTGTCCCGGGACAGGGTGAAGCGCATGCCAACCTTGAGACCGGCGTCACGGCAAAGGCGCAACCCCTGGAGCGAGGCATCAAAGGCGCCATGGCGACGGCGAAACTCATCATGGGTCTTGGCCATGCCATCCAGGCTGATGCCCAGGTAGTCAAAGCCCACCTCGGCGATTCGTGCCACCATCCCCTCGTCAATGAGGGTGCCATTAGTGGACAGGGCCAGGTAAAAGCCCAGTGACTTGGCGTGATGGGCCAAGTCGAAGATATCGGGACGCATCAGGGGCTCGCCCCCGGAGAGGATGAGTACCGGCACCCCATAGGCCCGCAGATCGGCCATCACGACCTTGGCCTCGACGGTCGTCAGTTCGCCGGCAAAATCCTTGTCCGCGGACGTGGAGTAGCAGTGGGTACAGGTGAGGTTGCAGCGCCGGATCAGGTTCCAGATCACCACGGGTCCGCTGGGTTCGGCCGGGGGCGCGGATGCCGCCTTGGCCAGGCGGCCGGGTTCGGCGAGGAGTTGGAGATAGCGG
>JBFZDM010000021.1:0-3446 GCA_041307365.1 Chromatiaceae bacterium
ATCGGTGGCTACGCCTTCACGCGGGGCGCGCTCGCGACCGATACGGCGGTGCCGGTAACGGATGCCCAGTTCACCACCTCCAACGCCGTCCTGGGCTATGTGCGCGTGCTCGATCTTGGGGGCCAGTCCGCCAAATTCGATGTCATAGTGCCCTATAGCTGGCTATCGGGGTCGGCGAATTACGCGGGGGAGCCCCTCGAGCGCGTGGTCGATGGCTTCGGCGATCCCCGGTTTCGCTTGTCGGTCAACCTTTATGGGGCGCCGGCGCTGACGCTCAAGGAGTTCTCGAAATATAAACAGGACCTGATCGTGGGGGCCAGCCTGCAGGTCTCCGCGCCGCTGGGCCAGTATGACAACAGCCGGGTGGCGAACATCGGCACTAACCGCTGGTTCTTCAAGCCCGAGATCGGCGTTTCCAAGGCCCTGGGTCCCTGGACCCTGGAACTGGCTGGCGCGGTAACCCTTTTCACGGACAACCCAGACTTTTTCAATGGTCGCACCCGCTCGCAGGACCCCCTCTACTCAATCCAGGGGCATGTGATCCATGCGTTCCCGGCGGGCATCTGGGCTTCCCTGGACGCCACCTACTTCACCGGGGGCAGTACCAGGGTCGATGGGATACCCAAGGATGATCGCCAACGGAACTGGCGCCTCGGCGGGACCCTGGCGCTACCCGTGAATTCCCGCAACTCCGTCAAACTCTATGCCAGCTCGGGGGTCTCCGCCCGCACGGGCAACAATTACGACCTGCTGGGCATCGCCTGGCAGTATCGTTGGGGGGGAGGGCTGTGAATCTCGGTCACCGGCGCCAGGACGACTTAGTGAATGATTGCGGAGGCCAGGGCCATGCTTCCGCGTAACATACTGTAATACTTTTATTAAAGTGATTAGGTGGAAGAGATGGGTACCTTGAATGAGGAGTCCAAGCTGGAATTCCAACTGGGGGGGCCGGCTTACCGTCTCATGCAGCGCATCGGCCTCATCCGGGGCGAGGGTCCCTGCCTTGGCCGGCGGATGATTGCCTTTCTGCTGATCACCTGGGTACCGCTCCTCGTCCTGGCCCTGATCGAGGGCCAGGCGCTGGGGCCGACGCCTCGGGAATCCCTCTTACTTGACTTCTCCACCTACGCCCGCTTCTTCCTGGCCGTCCCCCTGCTTTTCCTCTCGGAGGTCGTCGTCGGGCCCCGACTCCAGGCGGCCGGGTGGCATTTTGTGCGGGCCGACCTGGTCCGCCCGGAGGATCTCCCCGCCGTCGAGGCGGCCATCCTCCGGGCCTGGCGACGCCGCGAGGCGCTCCTGCCGGAGTTGCTCATGCTGGGAGTGGCCCTGGTCGGGGCCTGGCAACTGACCATGGACACCTGGATCGGCGGGGCGAGTGACGTCACCTGGCGGACCCAGGTGACGGCGGCCGGGATCACCTTCACCTGGGCGGGGCTCTGGTATAACTTCGTGGCGGTACCCATCCTCCAGTTCTTCGTGTTCCGCTGGCTCTGGCGTCTGATCAGTTGGACCCTGTTTCTGCGTGACATGGCGCGGCTTAACCTTGATCTGGTGGCCACCCATCCCGACCGGGCCGCCGGGTTGGGCTTCCTCGGCGGGGCCCATCTCTCCCTGGCGATTTTTCCCTTTGCCTTCAGTTGCGTCCTGAGCGCCAACGTGGCCTTCCAGCTCTATTTCGATGCCGTGCCGATCTCCTCCTTTAAGCTGATTTTCGCGGTCTATCTGGTGGCTATGCTGTTGCTCATTCTGGGTCCCCTGCTGATTTTTACCCCCCTGCTGGCCCAGACCCGGCGGCGGGGACTGCGGGAATACGGCATCTTTGCCAATAACTACAATCGCGCCTTCCACCAGAGGTGGGTGGCGGGAGAGCCGCCGGCGGATGAACCGCTCCTGGGCAGCGCCGACATCCAGTCCCTGGCCGACCTGGGTAATAGTTTTGGCCTGATCCGGGAGATGAAGATCTTTCCCTTCAGCCAGCAGCAGATCCTCCAGATTGCGATTATCTCGAGTCTCCCCGGCCTGCCCCTCATCTTCCTGGTGATGCCGGTGGGGGAGATACTGCAATTGCTGGCGGGGGCGCTGTTGTAATGTCCGCCCCCGGATATCCCATGCTCTTCCCGCTCGACGCCCGCGCCCACCTGGCGAGGCTGTCCCCCGATTGATCTTAGTGTTATGGATAGACAACGCCTTCTGGAACATAGACTTCGCAACGAGCTGCAGCAGCTCGGACTGCTCGCCGTGCTTGCGGTGATACTGGGCTACCTCTCTTGGGTGATAGGCGGCGAATCCTTCATGTGGGGCACCCTCACCGGTGTTGGCGTGCTGTATCTGGTCAGTCAGGTACTGCTGATCCTGAGTATCCCGGCGCTGATCCTTGGTCTTGCGACCCCGTCCTCTGGGGCCTTGCTGTTACTATTAGCCGCGCCAACCCTCAGTGCCCTTGCGCAGCTCGCGCTTTCGCGTAATCGTGAGTTCGAGGCGGACCGCTCCGCCGCTGAACTCTCCAGTGACCCGCTCGGACTCGCTTCGGCCCTGGACAAGCTGGAACTTTATCAGGGACGTTTCTGGGAACAGATGATGCTGCCCGGCCGGAGTCTGCCGGAGCCCTCCCTGCTGCGCACCCATCCGCCCACGGCCCAGCGGATCGAGCGGCTGATGGAGCTGGTCTCCCAAGATGACCGATTGCCTCGGCACATTTCCCTGCCCAGGGAAGACCCCTGGGAATTACTGCCTCTCCTGTCCCGCGGCATCGACAGAACGCCACGCTGGCATATCACCGGGCTCTGGCATTGACGCGGCATCACCCACGCCGAGGGTCTTGTCACCTTCGAGGGCCTGGCCGCCGCTTTGGTCTCGCCGATGATCCCGCCATGGGCCTCATCGCCGTCATCGTGCATTTTCTGGCTGTGGGTGGGGTGCCGGTGGCGGAGGCAGCCGGTATCGAGACCGTCCTCGCGGGCGCCCGTGCCCGCCCGGCGCATGATGACGAGTTACTGATCGAGGCTAGCCGCCTCTTCGACAACCTTTACGCCAACCACCAACAAAAAGACCCCAAATGACTGATCCCGCCATCCCCACCTCGCCGCCGCCAAGCCCTACCTTGGGCGAAGCCTTCAAATATTGGCTCAAGCTCGGATTCATCAGCTTCGGTGGCCCCGCCGGGCAAATCGCCATGATGCATCAGGAACTGGTCGAGCGTCGCCGCTGGATCTCCGAGCACCGCTATCTCCACGCCCTCAACTACTGCATGCTGCTGCCGGGACCGGAAGCCATCCAGCTCGCGATCTACATCAGTTGGTTGCTGCACGGCGTCAAGGGTGCGGTGATGGCCGGGGTGTTGTTTTTCCTGCCCGCCTTCCTGCTGCTGTCGGTGCTGGCCGGTGTTTATCTGCGCTTTGGCGATGTGCCGGCGGTGCAGGGCATCTTTTACACCATCAAGCCCGCCG
>JBFZDM010000173.1:0-3249 GCA_041307365.1 Chromatiaceae bacterium
CGCCCCCGGCGTTGCCTTTTGCGCGGTCCCTTGGGCTGTCAGTGATCATTATCGTCTCCGCGCGTGGCGGCCAGGATCCACACCGGGTTTTCGGCGGCCAGGCGATGCATGTCGAGGATGGGCTGGCCCCGGGAGGCATGGAGCTGGGTGATGTCCCATCGGGCCTGCCTTTCCTTCAGTTGAGACATGGCGAGATGCAGGTTCTCGAAGGTGACGAAGTTCATCACTAGCCAACCCTGGACTCGCAGCCGGGACAGGGCGAGACGGATCAGTTCGACGAGTTCGCCGCCGGAACCGCCGATGAAGACGGCGTCCGGGTCTGGCCAGTCTGCCATGCCCTGGGGTGCCCTGGCCTGGGTCAGCCGGTAATTGTGGATGCCGAGACGGCGGCGATTTTCCCGGGCGATGGCGGCGTCCTCGGGATTCTTTTCAATGGCGTGAACGAAGCCCAGGGGGCAGAGGCGGGCCGCCTCCAGACCCACGGCCCCGGAGCCCGCGCCTATGTCCCAGACGATGCTGTCGGCGCTCAGTTGCAATCGGGCCAGGGACAGGGCGCGGGCCTCGCGTTTGGTGATAAGGCCCCGGTCGGGCTGGCGCTGACGAAAGGCCTCGTCGGCCAGACCGAAAAGGACCGGGGACCGGACATGGGCCTGGCGGCTCAGTATCACCAGATTGGGCTCGGCAAAGGTCATGGCGGCGGCCTCGGCCAGGGCTCGGTCGGCGATCACCTGCTCATCCGCCCAACCCAGGCGCGTGGCCACCGCCAGCCGGACCGAGTCACCCAATCCTTCCTGGACCAGCATACGGGCGATGCGGTCGGGACTGTTGTCGGGGCTGGTGAGAATGGCCAGGCGGTCATGGCCCTGGAGGGCTTGGAGGATGGGATAAAGCCCGTGCTCGGGCCCGGCGCCTTCCTGCCATTCGCCGGAATTCCGGCCATGGACCGAGACGACGCGGAAGTCCTGCCAGGCCAGGCCGAGACGGGCGCAGGCCAGTTGCACCGTCGAGACAGTGGGCAGGATTTCCAGGGAGAGATCGGGCAGTCGCGATCGCAGATAGCTGGCGATGCCATGGAACAAGGGGTCGCCGGTGGCCAGCACCACCACCTGTTTGCCAGCCCCGAGCGCCTCGCTTATCCAGCCGGGGACGCTCGCCAGATGTCCGGTGAGATCCCGCCGTTCAGCCTGGGCGGCAATGCGGTCAGCGCAGAGATCCAGCAGGCGGCTGCCGCCGATCACCAGGTCCGCCGCCTCGATATGGGCCAGGGCGGCGGGGGTCAGGCCTGCGGGACCCTTGTCCAGGACGCCGATAATGCGGCAGGGCTGCGTCAGGGGAATATCAGTCATGGGCGTTTCCTTCCGCCTCGGCGATTCTCTTCTTGCCCTCGAAATCGCACACCAGGACCCGGAGGGAGAACTTGCCGGGATAGCGGGCGGCGAGGGTCTCCACCAGGCGGCGGGCCAGGGCCTGGTGGAAGGCCTGGCTCAGGCCCAGGTCCGCCAGGCGTTCCGCTGCGTAGCGGGCGGTCTCGGCCCGGCGGATATCCTCGCACACCTCTGGCGGCGCGCCGCACCCCCGGGCCAGTTCGGCCAGCATACCCCTGTCCACCTCGGCGCGCCGGGCGTGGGTCAGGGTCTCGCCTTGGGCCATCTTGGCGAGCTTGCCCACCATGCAGCCGATGACCACATGGCGGACGCCCTGCTTGACGAGGGTGTCGAGGGCCGTGCCGATGAAATCCCCCATCTGCACGAAGCAGGCGGGGGCCAGAGAGGGCAGTTCCCGCATAACGAACCTCTCGGTACGCCCGCCCGTGGTGAGCACCAGGGTGTCCTGGCCCTGGGCGGCGGCCACCTCGATGCCCTGGACGACGCTGGCGCGGAAGGAGGCGGTGGAGTAGGGGCGGACTATGCCCGAGGTGCCGAGGATGGAGATGCCGCCGAGGATGCCGAGCCGGGGGTTGAGGGTCTTACGGGCCATGGCCTCGCCATCCGGCACCGAGAGGGTCACCTCCAGCCCCAGGTCAGTCAACAAGGGCCCGGCGGCGGCGCGGACGTTCTCCTCGATGTTGTGGCGCGGCACCGGGTTGATGGCCGGTCCGCCGACCTCCAAGCCAAGACCGGACAGGGTGACGGTGCCGACGCCCGCGCCGCCCTTGAGGCGTACCTCGCCGGGGGCCTCGGGCAAGAGGCGGACGTCGGCGGTGAGGTGGGCGCCATGAGTGCAATCCGGGTCGTCGCCGGCATCCTTGACCACCACGGCGTGAGCCTCGTGACTATCCAGGCGGCCATCGATGACGGCAAAGCGGGGCCGCTGGCCATTAGGGAGCAGGCATTCGATGCTATCTGGCACCTGGCCGCGCACTAGACCCTCCGTGGCGGCGCGGGCCGCGGCCGCCGAGCAAGCGCCGGTGGTGAAACCGGTGCGCAGTCCACGTCTTCTCTTCCCCATCACGGCCATCAAAATTTCTGGCACGAACTAGCCAGGAGAGGGTTGGATAGCCGGGACGCATTGAAGAGCCTTTGTACCCTGGCTCGCTTCACCCTCCTTGGGGCTGGATGGGGCTCCGGCACCCGCCTGAATGGCGTGGTTACTGCCTCCATTAAGGCCAGCCCTGGGCTCGCCGAACCGAGTCCGCGGGGGAGGGCGGGCCAGCGCGGGACCTTGTCAACCCCCATCCTGGGTCTCGGCCAGAGCCAGCAGGGCGTGAAGGGCGGCGACCACCAGGGTCGAGCCCCCCTTGCGGCCCTGGGTCAGTATCCAGGGGATGTCCCGGATTTGGCTCAAGTCCTCCTTGGACTCGGCGGCGGCGACAAAGCCCACCGGCATGCCGATGACGAGGGCAGGCCGTGCCCCCTCCCCGCGGATCAGGCGGATCACCTCCAGCAGGGCGGTGGGGGCGTTGCCGATGGCGACCAGGCCACCCTCGATCAGTCCCAGGCGATGGGCCTTGCGCATGGCTTGGACGGCGCGGGTGCTGTCCTCGGCAAGGGCCTGGCTGATGACGTCCTCGTCCTTGATGAAGTGATGGATCCCGCCGCCGAAATGGGCCAGCCGTGACCCGGATACGCCGACGGCGATCATCTCCACGTCGGCGACGATGGGCCTGCCCGCGCGGAGGGCAGCGACGCCAGCACTGACCGCAGCCGGGTGAAAGCGCGTCAGGCCGTTGAATTCAAAATCGGCCGTGGCATGGATCAGGCGCCGCACCAGGGGCCACTGCTCAGGGGTATAGCCATGCCGGCCGACTTC
>JBFZDM010000009.1:0-6916 GCA_041307365.1 Chromatiaceae bacterium
TCATGCAGCCACTGGGCCTTGGCCAGGGCCTCCCAGCCATAGCCGGCGCCGAAGAGGGCCATGCTCCGGGCGAGAGGCGGCAGGGCGAGGAAATTGATCTCGTTCTCGGTGATGATGACCCGGCGGACGGGCGGGTCGAGGGCGGCGAAGCTGTCCGCGTCCAGGGTGATATCGGCTTGGGCGCTCGCCGGGGGGAAGCCGGGAGCCCTGCCAGGGAGATGACCGGGGAGGGCATCGACACCCGGGTGGATGAAGGGGTCGATGAAAGGGTCGAGGAACCGAAAGCGGATGCGCGCCGGCTTGTCGCGAAAACCATAACGGGCGGCGAAGTGGCTGGCGCCGCTCTGGCTGGCGTCGATGGCCGCCGGGGGCAGCATCTGATCCAGCCATTCACCCAGGACCCGGCGGTGGGTCTCGATAAACTTGCTGTGCACGCCGGGAATGTCCACCTGCCGCAGGTAGATGCCGGGGCGGGGATGGTCCAGCATCCAGGCGAGGACGTCCAGCAACCGCCCCCAGGCATCCGCCAGTTCCAGGGCCTGCAGGGGCCGCTTGGCCAGCCAGTCCAGCAGGGCCGGCTGGCGTTGGCGCGTCTGGTCCAGGAGTTCCCGGAAACGTCGGGCCTCCCGCTGTTTGCCGATGAGGGCGAGGGCGCCATCGAGCTGGTCGATCCAGGCCAGGCGCGGAATGGCGTTGGCGCCCAGGACGCGATGGCTGAAGGTCCGCATCTCCAGGCGCGCATGGGGCATGGCCCTGAGGGCCGCGACCCAGGCGCGGACCTCCTCGAAGCGGCTGGCCATTTCGGTGGAGGAGGGGCCCTTGAGCGGCAGGGCCAGGGGAAAGGTCCCGCCGCCCTCGACCAGGGCCGCCAGCAGTTCGCCCCGGTCCCAACGCCGCTGGAGTCTGGCCTTCAGGTCACCCGGTTGGGTCCAGCTCATGTCGCCAGCCGCGCCTTTTCGGCGCGGTATTCCTCAATCGCCAGATTGCGCAGCCGCGAGGCCCGCCCGCCTTCGTTGTGCACGAAGCCGACATTGGCGACGAAGGGCTCGATGATGTGGATCTTCTGCAGCGGCGTGACGATCAGCAGTTGCAGATTGAGCTGCTGAAAGAGTCGCAGGCCGTATTGGGCCGATTCATCCGAACCCCGCCCGAAGGCCTCGTCGATGACCACGAAACGGAAGGTCCGCGAGCGCACCGCCCCCCATTCCAGCCCGAACTGATAGGCGAGGCTGGCCGCGAGTATGGTGTAGGCCAGCTTCTCCTTCTGGCCCCCCGACTTGCCGCCGGAGTCCGAATAGTGCTCGAACTCGGTGCCATCCTCGCGCCAGCGCTCGCTGGCGGCGAAGAGAAACCAGTGGCGCACGTCGGTGACCTTGGCGGTCCAGCGGCGGTCCTGCTCCGACTGGCCTTCACGGCCGCGAAAGCGGTCGATGATGGCCTTGACCTGGAGGAACTTGGACTCGGAATACTGGGTGTCGTCGGAGCCGGTGATGGCCCCCTCGGTGCAGGCCCGCAGCGCGTTCTGAAAGTCCCGGATTTCCGCGTCCGGGCTCGTCTGGGTCTCCAGCAGGATGTAACGTCCCGGGTTGTAGTCGATCTGGGTGAGGGACTCGTTGATGCGGGCGATGCGTTCCCGGATCGTCTCCCGCTCCCGGGTGAGCTGGGCGTTGAAGTTGGCGATCTCGTTGATGGTGTTGACGTTCAGCAGCTCCTTGAAGCGGGCCTCGAATCGGGGCAGGTCGTCCCGGCCCAACTGCTCCAGGAGGTTGCGGTACTCGAAGGCGGCATCCAGGCTGGCGTCGAACTCCGCCGTCTCCAGCTTGAATTGCTCCTTGAAGGCCATCATGGCCTGGATGATCTTGTCCCGCAGGCGTTCGAGTTTCTTGGTTTCCGCGTCGATGCGCCCCTGCAACCAGCCGCGCACATCCTGCTCCCGGTTGTCGCAGGACTCCACCGTCAGTTGGTGTTCCCCCAGGGCCTCGTCGCTCATGGCCCGCAGGCGCTCGGCCAGGTCGGCAGCGGCGGCCCGCCGATCCTCGGGTTTGGCCTCCTCCAGCAGGCTCAGGGTCTGCCGCTTCAGGGTTTCGGCGTCATTCCGCCGCTGATCGAGCTTGGAGCGCTTGTCCCTGGCCTCCACCAGTTCGGTCTCGATGGCCGCCAGGGCCTGGCTTGCCTCGCCCAAGCGCTGATTGAGCTGCCTGAGGATATCTGAAGCCGTTTCCAGGCGCCGCCGCTCATCGCTCAGGGCGGCGATCTCGGTGGCGATGGACCCCCAGTCCAGCTCCACGAAATCGGTGAATTCCTCGAGACGGGCCAGGGCATCCAGGCGGCCCTCCAGCCCCTGGCGCTCGGCCTGGAGCCTGGCCATCAGGCTGGCGATCTCGCCCAGGCGGCCCTCCAGTTGCCGCCGCCTGGCCTCTAGGGCCGCGATCTTGGCCGTGTTGGTCCAGCCCAGCACATAGCGGCCGCGGTCGTCGAGGCGGTGACGGTCGTCCTTCTCGTGACGACCGCTGGGGTCCTTGATCTGGCCGGCGCGGGTGATGGCGCGGGCCTCGCGCCGGAACTGCTCCTGGGTGGCGCAGCAGGCGACGTCGAAGCGGTGCGCCAGCTCGCGCTCCAGCCAGTCATAGAAGGGGGAGTCCGGCTTGATGGCCAGTTTGCGGACCAGGGAATCGCGATGGAGGTCCGGCAGGTCCCCGCGCCTCTGGGCCCGGACATGAAAATAGACCAGCCGGCCGTTGAGGTGGCTCTGGTCCACCCATTCGGCCACCAGCTTGTAGGCTGCATCGGGCACCAGCAGGGCCAGGCCAAACCCCCGCAGCAGGCGCTCCGCGGCCCCCTCCCAGTCCCGCTCGTCATCACGGACCTGGATCAGCTCGCCCGCAAAGGGCATGTCCTCCTCCGCGAGTCCCAGGGCGCCGCACAGGGCGGCGCGAATCCGGACCTGCTGGTCGTCGATGTTACTGCGCCGGCGCTTGAGGCTGTCGATCTCGGCCTGCAGGGCGTCGTGTTCCAGCTTGCCCTGGCGGAGACCGACGCCCTGCTCCGTCAGCTCATTCTGGAGGTCGGCCTCGCGTCCGCGCAGCGCGTCCCGCAGGGCCTTGAGCCGATGGCGCTGGGCCAGAAAGGCGGTTTCGTCCGTGGCCGGCGCCTCCTCGACCCTGGCCGTCAGATCGGCGTAGCGTCGTGATTTCGCCAGGCGCGCGTCCCGCAGGGTCTCCTGCTTCTTGATCTCGGCCGCCAGCCGCTCCAGCCGGTCGCCGCCGTTCTCCGCCACGGCCCGCCTGAGTTCATCAACCTGGAAGCGCTGATTGTCCCGGCGGCCCTCGAGCCGTGTTATCTGGGTATCCAGGCGCTCCCACTCCACCCGCAGATGGGCCAGGCGCTTGTCGAGCATCGCCAGCTTCAGGCCCGCGAAATAGGCGCGCAGGGCCTCGCGGCAGCGCTTCAGCTCATCGATCTCGGTCACCAGACCCTGGTGTCGCCCGCAGTCGGCCACCAGGGGGACGAGCAACTCCACCTGCCGCTTGGCCTTGAGCACGGCCCCGTGGGCACGGTTGAGGTCGTCGAAGTGAGCGATGAGGGCCAGCATGCGCGGCGCCACGTCGAAGGGCTCCAGCATGTGGCCGCGCACGAAGTCGGTGAGATTACCCACCGACTTCATGGACACCGTCTGGTGAAACAGCTCCAGGGCCTGCTCGTTGTCGATGCCGAAGCGCCGCCGGAACCAGGCGCCATACTTGGGAAAACTGTCCTCGATCTCGGCCCCCGCGGTCCGCAGCCGCTTGCGCAGTTGGGCGATGTCCGTGCCAAAGTGGGCAAAGTCCGTGGCGATGGCGAGGTCCCGCTCCGCGCCCACGAAGAAGCGTGCCGGCTGGCCCAGGGCCTCCTTCATCCAGAACACCTGGGCCAGGGTCAGGGTCTGGTCGTAGCCGGCGTTGTGAAAGACCCCCAGAATCACGGCATAGCTGTTGTGATCGCGCAGACTCACGGGCTTGGCCGCGCCTGTCACCTCGTTGCGCTCCGACTTGTAATGGCCGAGCACATAGGAACGCAGGGTCCGCTCCCGGCTGTCGGCGCCGGCGGCCTTGTTGTAGGCGACACGCTGAGCGGGGACCAGGAGGGTGGTGATGGCGTCCACCAGGGTCGATTTGCCGGAGCCGATATCGCCCGTCAGCAGCCCGTTCTTGCCATCCAGTTGGAGGGTCCAGACCCGGCCATCGAAGGTGCCCCAGTTCAAGACCTCCAGGCGCCGCAGCCGAAAGCCGGACAGGCGGTCGTCGCCCGTGAAGTCCAGGTCCAGGCTCTGGGTCTGGGGCTCATGCATCGGCCGTGCTTCCGGAGGCGGAGCTGGAGCCAGACCCATCTCCAGACCCAGCGGCGGGCTCCGCTCCCATGAGCTGGGTCTGATAGGCCGCCAGCCGTGCATCGAATTCCGCCAGCCATTGGGCATCGACAAAGGCCTTGAGGATGCGCCGCACCTCGAAGCTCACCGGACCGCTGGATGGCTTCAGCCGCCGCAGAAAACCCAGGTCCACCACTTTGTTGATGTGGGTCTCGATCTGGTCGATGAGGCGGGCCTCGTTACTGTTGTCGGGCAGGAAGACGCGCACCAGTTCCAGGATATCGTCCCGCGTGAGCACCAGGCGGCTGCCTTCGCCCTCATGGCCACCCCCGGCGTCGAACTCCGCCAGCTTCTTGCGCAGCAGGGCCAGCAAGAGGCTGACCGGAAAGGACAGGGGCCGGCGGGCGACGAGGCGGGGCAGTCGGGGGCCGCCCTCCCCCTCGGCGGGCGGGCGCCGGCTCTTCAGAAAGGCGTAGCCCTCCGCCTCGTCCAGCACCAGTTCCAGGTCCAGCACGGCCATGTAATCCCGCACCCTGGCCTGCAGGTTGAGCAGTGCCTCCCACAGGGCCTCGTCTTCCTCGCGATAGACCACCCGCTTGAGCAATGTGATTGCCAGGGTCGGGAGGTTGGCCTCAAGGGCCTGCTGGTCTTCCATTTTCATCTCACAAAGAGGATGCGCGGCAGCCTGGCGGCCCGGCCGATGGGCAGGCCGTCGGCCCTCAGGCTCTCCCAGGCGATTACTTCCGTGACCTTTTCATCCACCACGGTCTTGAAGGCCTCGCTCCCCAGTTGAAGATAAGACAGCAATTCCGCCAGGCCCTGGCGCAAGGGTTGGGCATCGGTCAGTTCCCGCAGGCTGACCTGGGCCCTGTTCTGCAAGGTCTGGCGGATGTGACGGGCCAGTTGGGCGCGGTCCACCACCAACTGGGCATAGAGGACGGCGGCATCCACCTCGGCGTCACCCGCGGCGAGGGCCAGATCCGCGATCAGCGGCTTCAGGGGCGGGGTATGGAGGGGCCGCTCCATGGGCAGTTCGACGGCGGCGGCGGACTCGGGGATGCTCATGACCTCACCCTGGGGCTGAGCCTCCCGCAGGGCCAGGGCCTTGGCCTCGATGCCGTGGAGTATGTCCATGATGCGGCGGTTCTCCAGCCAGGCCTGGTCGTCCAGAAAGCGCCGCAGTTGCCGCGACAGCAGGGCCACGGTGCGCTGGGTGTGCTCGCCGGCCTCCAGCCAGTCGTAATGCACCCGCCGCGTGCGCGGGTCCGGATTCAGGTCCGTCACCGGGGGTAAGGCCAGGACCCGCGCCAGGAGTTCGGACAGCTCCTCCTGGCGGCGGCTGGACATCAGAAAGTCCCAGAAGGCCCGAAAGCTGCGCCCCTGGTCCGAGTCGGCGATGGCGTCACGCTCGCCCATGATCTCCTCCAGCAGGGCGCCCTTGGCGCCCTCCCAGAGGGCGATGCGCTCCCGCACCCGGCGATCCAGCCGGCGAAAATTGTGCTCCACCTCCCGAAAGTCCCCCAGCAACTCCCGCGCCAGTTGCATGAACTGCTGGAAGCGATCCTTGATGGCGGTGTCATCCAGCAGGGGCAAATCCCCCGCCAGCACCCTGGCGATCTCGGTGTCGATCTCGTCCCGCCGCCCTTCTAACTCGGCGATGCGTTTGGCGGGATCGGACTCGCTGCCCGCGGACATCTGCTTGAGCAGCTCGAAGAGGGTCAGGAGGCGCGACTCGGTGCCCACGAAGCTCCGTTCCGTCAGGCTGCCGAGCCAGGCGATGGCCTTCTCGGTGGCGGGCATCAGGTCGAACTGGGGCTCATCCGAATCCTGGCGGTAGAACTTGCGCAACCAACCCTTGTCCGCGCTGGCCCAGTCGTTGAGGTAATCCAGGGCCGACTTGGGGAAGGCCTCCGGGCCCAAGCCCTGGCGCAAGGCATAGAGTTCATCCTCCAAGGCCTCCGCCAGATCGGCCGCCGCCATCACCCGCACGTTGGGCACGACGAAGACGCGGTGCAGAAAGCTTGCGACCAGGGGCGCATGGTCCGAGCGCAAGAGCCGCCACGCCGGATGGTGCGCGCGCAGGGTATCAAGGTTCCCGAAGTCCAGGGTCATGGGGGGAAGTCCATCAGATGGATGCCAATGGCCAGCTTGAAGAGGACTCTATCTTATCCCAGCCGCCACGATGCACGGCTGGGTACTTGACCCAAAGCCTACCTGGCCGACGGGGTGGGTTGGCGATATTCCCATTAAATGTTCGGGCCATTGCCCTCAATTTGCATGATCATTCAGCATGGTTGAGGTTATGCCCATGACCGCTTCCGCCCCGGCTACCCTGATACCCCAACTAGCGCCGCCTCACTCTGCCTAGTATTCCGATATTATCGCCAAGATATCCCCGGATACTGGAAAGCCCACCCAACCACTCCGTCATCATCCACCAAGCCAAGGAAACGACCATGAAGAACAACCTTGCCGCCCTGCTGCTGGCGTTTTTAGCCGTCCTCGCCCTCGGCGCTCCGGTCGTCGCCGCGGATGGCGATTCCGGCCTGATGCAAAGGGCGAGCCCCTACC
>JBFZDM010000033.1:0-17316 GCA_041307365.1 Chromatiaceae bacterium
AGTTTCTTGTCGTCATCAACCATGGGTGATCACTCGCCTCTCGATTTACCACTCGCTGTCGACTAAAGGTCCCCGCAAGGGTGTCGCGATGATTTAGAAGCCGGCCGGGAGATATCCTTGGGCGCCTTGCAAAATTCCAAGTACCCTTACAGCGCATGACGCCGGCTTGGTGGATTGTCGAAATGGCAATCCTGGGGGTTCCTTCAAGTCCGTCCAGGATCAATGATAACGGGAATTGTGAAATCTTTAACCGTGACGGTCGAAATTTCTCCCGGAGGAGGCGAGCAGGCGGCGATCCGTCGCCACCGGCCATGACTGAGGTCTGGCCGTCAGTTATCAGACATGGGCACCGGCGCCCTTGGGCCGGCGCCCTTGGGCCTCATTGTGGACCAGGGACAAAGCCGCTCGGCGGTCCCCAGCCATAACCCTGGCCGCGACGGCCCTGACCAGGCCCAAAGCCGGGTCCGCCAAAGCCCTTGCCCTGCCCGCGTGCCTGCATCATCTGGGCATGCAGAGCCCTTTGCTCTTCGTTCAGGACGGCATCCACTTGTGCCCGGGTCGCCTCCCGCATGGCCTGGCGCCTGGCCCCTTGTTCTTCGAGGATGACCTTGATCTGGGCCTGCTGTTCAGCACTCAATCCCAGACGAGCCGTCATGCGCTCGAGCTGGCGGTCGATGCGGGCCTCGGGCCTACGTTCCTCCGGACCCCAGCCCCCTTTGCCAGGGAAGGCCCCGCCGCCGAAATCCGGCGAGTTCTGGGTCATGTTGTACCAACCCGGTCCATAGCCGGGACCGAATCCGCCACAGGGCGCCTGGGCGGTGACACTAGCCGAGATCGCCATGAGGCCAATGGCGGTGGCAATGAGAGTCTTATTCATGGTTTGTCTCCGTGGGGTTTTGTGATGGACCTGTTAGGGGCAAGGCCCGCCGCGGGGGGCATGGTGCCTAATGTTAGCCGGCCGGGCCCCGTGCCCTGCCGTCACACATAGAATAGGCCCCCAGCTTGGAGCTTGAGTGCAGAAAGCGTGGAAACAAAGTGCATTCCCAAGGTGAATCGCCGCCAGGTCGTCTTCCCGGCATCGTCCAGCCAGCCGCCTATTCCCCGCACACCGTCACCACCAGGTGCCGGGTGTGGGGCCGCGCGCGGTGTTCGTAGAGGTAGATGCCCTGCCAGGTTCCCAGGGCGCAGCGTCCTCCCAGGACTGGCAAGGTTAGGTCCATTTTGGTGAGGATGGCGCGAATATGGGCGGGCATATCATCCGGCCCTTCGTCACTGTGCTCGAAGCGGGGATCCCCGTCTGGCGCCAGTTGGGACAGGAAGGACTCCAGGTCCCGGCGCACCCCGGGGTCGGCGTTCTCGCAAAGGATCAGGGAGGCGCTAGTGTGCTGGACGAAGATATGGCATAACCCAGTTTGGATACCAGAGGCGGCGACGAAGCCGCATACCCCCCGGGTGATGTCATAAGTGCCCCGCCCCCGGGTGGCGGTGGTGAGAGTCTTTTGTGCGATCATGGCGGTATCTCCTGGGCGGAGAAACGACGAATATCCAGCAAGGGTGCCTGCTTCGCGTGGCCGATTTCCAGGCTGCCATGACTTGGTCTGTCTGGTTGCCCGAAGTCATCCTAATTTTCGAGGCTCCTAAACCCAACACCCAAATCTGACGTTCATCTACTTTGACTGTCGGCTGAATAGGTACGGCATACGATCGAAATCTTGGAGAAGACCGAGCTACCGCCTCTTGAAACCTTGCCGCTGACCTGCCTGCGCGGTGCCGGGCCTCGGATCGCTGAACGCCTTGCCCGGCTAGGCATGGTAACGGTGCAGGACCTGCTATTCCACCTGCCGCTTCGCTATCAGGATCGCTCCCGGTGCCGTCCCATCGGCACCTTGATGCCGGGCGACGAGGCCTTGGTGGAGGGGGAAGTGGGCGATGCCAGCATCAGCTATGGCCAGCGCCGTACCCTAAAGGTACGGCTGACGGATGATTCCGGTGCCCTCCTGCTGCGTTTTTTCCATTTCGGCGGCAACCAGACGGCGGCCTTCACCCCGGGGGCGCACCTGCGCTGCTTCGGCGAGGCGCGGGCCGGAGCCCAGTCGCTGGAGATGATCCATCCCGAGTATCGGCTCCTGACCGGCGCGTCGGACCCCCCCCTGGAGGATGGGTTGACTCCCATCTATCCCAGCACCGAGGGGCTCCAGCAAGCCAGCTTGCGCAACCTCATCGATCAGGCCCTGGCCTTAATGGAAGCGGATCAAATAGCCGGCGGCAACCGGCCCCGTGAGCTGTTACCGCCTGAGGTCCTGGACTCCTTGCTCCTGCCGAGCCTGGCCGAGGCCCTGCGCTTTCTGCATCGCCCCCCCCGACATGCGCTAGGGCTGGATTTGAAGATGCGTTGCCACCCGGCTTTCCGCCGCCTCGCCTTCGAGGAACTGGTTGCCCATCAACTGGCTTTGCGCCGCCTGCGCCGCCAGCGTCGGTGGGAGGAGGCCCCGGTGCTGGTGGGGGATGGGGACTTGCGCACCCGGCTGCTGGCGGGCCTGCCCTTTAGTCTGACCAGGGCCCAGCGGCGGGTACTGGAAGAGATCGCCGCCGATCTGGCGCGACCGCGGCCCATGCAGCGTCTGCTGCAAGGCGACGTGGGCTCGGGCAAGACAGTGGTGGCGGCTCTCGCCGCCCTCCAGGCGGTGGAGTCGGGCCGCCAGGCCGTCCTCATGGCCCCCACCGAGATTCTCTCCGAGCAGCATCGTCGCAACCTGTCGGGCTGGCTGGGACCCCTGGACATGGAGACGGTCTGGCTAGCCGGCCGCCACAAGGGCCGGGAGCGGGAGTATCTGCTTGCGCGCATCGCCTCGGGGGATGCGCGGGTGGTGGTGGGCACCCACGCCCTCTTTCAGAAGGACGTCACATTTCATGATCTGGGCCTTGCCATCATTGATGAACAGCACCGCTTCGGTGTCCACCAGCGCATGAAGTTGCGCGAAAAGGGGTCGCGGGAGGGCGGTTTTCCCCATCAACTCATCATGACCGCGACCCCCATCCCACGTTCCCTGGCCATGACGATCTACGCCGATCTGGACCTGTCCGTTATCGATGAGATGCCGCCGGGCCGCACGCCTGTTCAGACCGTGGCCGTGCCCGATAGCCGCCGCGAGGAGGTCATGGCGCGGGTGCGCCAAGCCTGTGCCAGTGGCCGCCAGGCCTATTGGGTCTGTACCCTGATCGAGGAGTCCGAGGCCCTGCAGTGCCAGGCCGCAGAGGACGCGGCCCAAGTCCTGAGGTCAACTTTACCGGGTCTGCGCATCGGGCTCGCCCATGGCCGCCTCAAGGCCGCGGAGCGGGAGGCGGTGATGGGCCGCTTCGCTGCCGGCGACCTGGACCTGCTGGTGGCGACCACGGTCATCGAGGTGGGCGTAGACGTGCCCAACGCCAGCCTCATGATCATTGAGAACCCGGAGCGCCTGGGCCTGGCGCAGCTCCATCAGTTGCGTGGCCGGGTAGGGCGGGGATCCCAGGCCAGCCATTGCCTCTTGCTCTACCATGCCCCCTTGTCGCGTTCGGCGCGGGAGCGCATCGAACTCCTGCGCCGCAGTACCAATGGCTTCGAGATTGCCGAGAAGGACCTGGAGATGCGCGGTGCCGGCGAGATTCTGGGAACCCGCCAGACCGGCGAGATGCGGTTCCGCATTGCCGATCCGGTGGCCGAGGGGTCCCTGCTCGCCGCCGCACGCCAGGCGGCGGACCTGATTCTGGATCGGCATCCCGACCGGGTGAAGCCGCTGATCGTCCGCTGGCTGGACGCCCGGGAGCATTATGGCGGCGTCTGAGGCCCTTACCTGGCACTGCTTTCGCCGCGGGCCCTATGTCATAATCCTTCATGACAGGGATCGCCGGCGTGTAAGCAGTGATCCGATAGGTTCATAACAAGGAATAGCGGGTTGAACCTGGCACCGACCCTGGCCGGGAGCAACTTGGCGATCAGATGCAGTTTTTGACGCGAACTCCTGATTCCCCTAGGTCATCACTCTCGACAGGAATTTTTACCGGCCCGACCATGACCCTGGCAGCAAAAACCAGCCCCCCGAGCCCCCTGGACTGGCAGGAACGCCTGCGCGCCTATGCCCTGCTGGTGCGTTTCCATCGCCCCATCGGCAGTCTGTTGCTGTTGTGGCCAGCGCTCTGGGCCCTGTGGCTGGCGGGGAATGGCCAGCCGCCCTGGCCTGTGGTGCTGATCTTTATCGCTGGCGTCTTTCTCATGCGCTCCGCCGGCTGCGCCATCAACGATTTCGCTGACCGTAACCTGGATGGCCAGGTGAGGCGCACCAGGGAGCGGCCCCTGGCGACCGGGCTGGTCAGTCCGCGCGAGGCCCTCGGCGTCTTTGCCGCCCTCAGCCTGGCGGCCTTTCTGCTCGTGCTGCTCCTGGATTGGCGGACGGTGGCCCTGTCCGTGGTGGCCCTGGGCCTGGCGGCCCTGTATCCCTTCATGAAGCGCTTTACCCACTGGCCCCAGGTGTTTCTAGGCGCTGCCTTTGGCTGGGCCGTACCCATGGCCTATACCGCCGTCACTGGCCAGATTCCGATGGAGGCCTGGCTTCTCTTCCTCGCCACCCTGATCTGGGCCCTGATCTACGATACCCAGTACGCCATGGTGGATCGGGAGGATGACATCAAGATCGGCATCAAGTCCACCGCCATCCTTTTCGGCTGCCAGGACCGGCTCCTCATTGGCCTGCTGCAACTGGTTTTCCTTGGGCTGATGACCCACATAGGTCTGGCGGCGGGGCGGGGGGTCTGGTATTTCGCCGCACTGGCCCTGGCCGCCGGGCTCGCTCTCTACCAGCAGTACCTGATCCGTGACCGCTTACCTTCCGCCTGTTTCCGCGCCTTCCTGAACAATAACTTTCTGGGCCTGGCCCTGTTCACGGGGCTGCTGCTGGATTACGCCTTATCCTGACCCATGGCATCCTGTCTCCGAACTTGCCAGCGGTGCCAGGGTCTAACAGCCGTTGCTCCTTCTGGGCCAATGCCTTACAACCATCCTGAGGAAAGATTGAGAATGATCATCCGTTCCCTGCCTACTCTCCTTCTTGGCGGCCTGCTCTCGCTCCAGGCCTGGGCTCTCGACGAGGGCATCGACTACACGGTCCTTTCCACCCCCCAGCCGACGGAGACCGGGGACAAGATCGAGGTGCTCGAGGTCTTCATGTACAGCTGCCCCCACTGCTTTCACCTTGAACCCACTCTGGACAAGTGGCAGGAAACCAAGCCGGCCAATGTGGAATTCCGCCGCATGCCGGCTGTGTTCGGCCCCAGGCCCGATCTTCAAGCCCGCGCCTTCTACGCCGCTGAATTGCTGGGGGTGGAGGACAAATTCACTCTGGCCATGTTCGACACCCTCCATGTCAAGAAGCAGAAGGTCACGGATGAGAACGCCGTGGTGGCGGTTGCCGAGGGCGCGGGGATCGATGGCGCTGAGTTCCGCAAGGCCCTCGACTCCTTCTTCGTCAACATGAAGGTCAACCGCGCCCGGGACGCCACCAAGAACTATGGCATTGACGGCGTCCCCGCCGTCGTTGTCAATGGCAAGTACCGCACCAGCCCCGCCCAGGCCACTGGTCGCGAAGGCATGGTCAAGGTCATCGACCACCTTATCGCCCGCGAGGCCAGCGGCTCCTGAGCCCATCTGGCCGGGCACTCAATTCCCCAACCCCGTTCCCCCACCGGCGCAAGTTGGAGGGGGTGGGCGGGGTCCAACTCAAGCGCCTTGTCAGGACCCCGGTCCCAGAGGCCGGCAAGGCTTCTCCCAATATGAGGCCCCGCCCAAGCTGATGGGGCCTTTGCTGTGCCTCTCTCCGTCGACATAATGAAGCACGCTATTTATGCCAAGGGCTCTACCTGGTTAGGCGGGTTGAGCCATTGCCTATCTTGTGCGCTTTTTTTGGGCGAATGCCCCAGCCTTCAGTCGTAGTAGTGAGGCTTGACGTCCTCGATGATGGGGATTTCGGGTGGGTTGGGGTAACGTTCCACCACCCAAGCCGGCAGCTTGGCCTGGTTGGCGTGGTAGAGGGCCTCGGACTCGAAGAGGATGAGGATCAGTACGGTTACCATGACCGGCAGGATGCCGATGCCGACGATGAGGGCGAGGACAGCCTCCCGCATCAACCCCAAATAAGTGTAGCCAATCCAGCCCATCAGAACGAAGAACAGAAGCAGGCTCAGCATCAGGATGAAGATCTGGCTGCGCCGGGCGCAGACCTGCCAATGGCACATGGGGTACCAGGGGTCCTGGGTCAGGGCCTTGCGGGCACGCCACAGGGTGTAGCCGAGGAGGGCGAAGGAAATGATGGGGATGATGGCCATGGCCCAGGGGAAGGTGCCCGCCACGCCGCCGACGGCGACGGCCATAAGGACGTGATTGCCGATAAGGTTGGTCAGAAAGATCTCGTGGGGAACATTGGCCTTTTTGATGTCGGCTGGGCTGACCTGAAAGCGCATGGGTGGGTCACCGGGTGGGCCGCTCCGGCATGCAGAGCTTGCGGCGCGGGTGGATGAATGGGGATGGGATGATGTGCCGGGCCGTATATAGCAGATCAGCCCTTGTCTGACCAGCGGTCGCCTCGAGAGCTACAGATGGGGCAGGCCGGGTCGGCTGGCAGGCGCAGGGCGCGAAATTCCATGGTCAGGGCGTCGATCAATAAGAGGCGACCGGCGAGGGTTTGGCCGGCGCCGGTTAGCACCTTGATGGTCTCCGCCGCCAGGATGGCGCCGACGATGCCGACCAGGGGCGCGAGGACGCCGTTGTTCGAGCAGGTTTCGTCGGCCTGGCCCTCGCGCGGGTAGAGGCATTGATAGCAGGGGCCGTCCGGGGTGCCGGGAAAGACGGTGACCTGGCCCTCGGCGCGAATAGCGGCGCCCGAGATCAGGGGGATTCGGCTGCGCTGGCAGGCGGCGTTGAGGGCGAAACGGGTGGCGAAGTTGTCGCAAGCATCCACCACGGCGTCCACGTCGGCGAGTAGGCCCGGCAGGCAATCCCCGTCGATTAGGCCCCGGTAGCCCTCCACCCGGACCTCGGGATTAAGGGTCTCGAGGGCCTGGATGGCGGAATCGACCTTGGCCATGCCCAGACGATCTGTGGTGTGAAGGATCTGGCGCTGGAGGTTGGTCAGGTCCACGGCGTCGAAATCCGCCACCACCAGGGTTCCCACCCCGGCGGCGGCCAGGTAGAGGGCCGCCGGCGAGCCCAGGCCGCCCAGGCCGACGATCAACACCCGTGACTTGAGCAGGCGTTCCTGGCCATCGAGGCCAATGCTCGGCAGCAGGATCTGGCGGCTATAGCGGAGGAGTTGGTGGTCGTTCATGGCCAGTGATGGTGTCGCCCTTGATAGGGGGGCCTTGAGGCGAGCGAAAGCCCAGGGTTGTGCGCGGGTGGCCAGCGAGGTCGGGGCGCGTCTCCAGCCGCTCGAAACGGGCTGCCTTGATCAGGGCCCGCACCGCGGCATCTTGGTCAAAACCATGCTCCAGCACCAGGAGGCCTCCAGGCTTGAGGCAAAAGGCCGCCTCGAGCGTGATCTGGCGTATGGCGTCCAGGCCATCGGCGCCGGAAGCCAGGGCGGATAGGGGCTCGCGAGGCAGGTCTCCCTGGCTCAGGTGGGGATCGGTAGCGGGGATATAGGGCGGGTTGGCGATGAGGGCATCCAGGCTGGCCGGGGCCAGGGGGGCGAGCCAGTTGGCCTGGATGACCTGGGCGTTCGCCGCTGCATGGTATGCGAGGTTGTTCGCCGCCACCGTCGCCGCTCCCTGGCTGTATTCCAGGGCGATCAGCGTCCATCGCGGCCTTTCCATGGCTAGGGCCAGGGCGATGGCCCCGCTGCCGGTACCGGCATCCGCCACCATCAGGGGCTCATCCGCCGGCAATAGGTCCAGGGCGATCTCCACCAGCAACTCCGTCTCCGGGCGGGGGATCAGGGTGTCGGGGGTAACCCGCAACTCCTGGTTCCAGAAAGCCTGGCGGCCACGGATGTGGGCGATGGGCTCGCCGCCTAGGCGCCTTGTCACCAGGGCGGCGTAGCGGGTGGCTTCCTCCGGGCCCAGGGTCCGTTCCGGCCAGGCGGTCAGCCCCTCGCGGGTGGCACCCGTCGCCGCCATAAGCAGCAACTCCGCCTCCAGCCTGGGCTCTGCCTGGGGCAGGGCCCTCAGCCGCTGGGCGGCATCTCGCAGCAGGACGCCAACGGAAATCGTCGCGGCGAACTCATGCATGCATCAGGGCCGCCAGTTGCTCGGCCTGGTATTCCTGGATCAGGGGTTCTATGACTTGGTCGATCTGGCCGAGGAGGATCTCTTCAAGTTTGTATAAGGTGAGGTTAATGCGGTGGTCGGTGACCCGGTTCTGGGGGTAGTTGTAGGTGCGGATGCGCTCGGAGCGATCGCCGCTGCCGACCTGAAGCTTTCGAGACTGGGCCTGCTCGCTGGTCTGGGCCTCCTGGGCCTGGGACAGGAGCCGGGCCTGGAGTAGGGACAGGGCGCGGGCCTTGTTCTTGTGCTGGGAGCGCTCGTCCTGGCATTCGACCACGATGCCGCTGGGCAGGTGGGTGATGCGCACCGCCGAGTCGGTCTTGTTGACGTGCTGGCCGCCGGCCCCGGAGGAGCGATAGGTGTCGATGCGCAGGTCCTTGGCGTCGATATCAACCCCGTCCACCGCCTCGACCTCGGGCAGAATGGCGACGGTGCAGGCGGAGGTGTGGATACGGCCCTGGGACTCGGTCTCGGGGACGCGCTGGACACGGTGGGCGCCAGATTCGAACTTGAGACGGGAATAGACGCCACTGCCGCTGATGCGTAACACCACCTCCTTGAAGCCGCCGAGTTCGCCCTCGCTTTCGTTGACCTGCTCCACCCGCCATCCGCGCATTTCCGAATACCTCAGGTACATGCGCATCAGGTCGGCGGCGAAGAGGGCGGCCTCGGCGCCGCCAGTGCCGGCGCGTACCTCCAGGAAGACGTTGCGCTGATCGTGGGGGTCCGGCGGGATCAGCAGACGTTGCAGTTCGGGTTCCAGTGCGGCGCGCCGGCCGCGGGCCGAATTCATCTCCTCCCGGGCCAACTCGGCCATCTCGGCATCGCCAAGCATGGCCTGGGCGCTGGCGAGGTCGTCCTCGATGGCCTGGTAGGCCTGGAAGCAAAGTACCACGGGTTCGAGTTGGGCGTATTCCTGGCCCAAGGCTCGAAAGCGGGCCTGGTCCATCTGGATCTCGGGCTCCACCATCAGTGCGGTGATCTCGGTGAAGCGCTCGGCGAGGCGCTCCAGCTTGTGCTGGATGGAGGGATTCACTGGGCGTCCCGCTTGCGGTCGAGGTCAAAAAGGGTGTTGGCGGCCTCCAGGATCTCGGCCTGTCCCTCACGGCCGGCCTGGCGCAGACGGGCGCTCGGGGCATGCAGCAACTTGTTGGTGAGGGTGTGGGCGAGGAAGCTCATGACCTCCTCCGCAGGCTTGCCGGCCTCCAGGCGGCGGCGGGCCAGAGCCAGGACCTGATCGCGGATGCATTCGGCGCCACGGCGGTAGTCCTGGATCAGATCCACGGCATTGAGGGATCGCAGCCAGGCCAGGAACTCGCTGGCGTGAAAATCTATGATCTCCCGCGCGGCCTCGGCGGCGGCTTGTCGCGAGCGCAGTCCATCCTCGACCACGCCCTGGAGGTCATCCACCGTATAGAGATAAACATCGTCTAGATCCCCTACTTCCGGCTCTATGTCGCGGGGCACGGCGATGTCGACCATAAAGATGGGCCTGTGCTTGCGCGCCTTGAGGGCCCGCTCCACCGTGCCCTTGCCGAGCACGGGTACCGGGCTGGCGGTGGAGGAGATGATGATGTCAGCCTCCGGCAGATGGGTACCCAGTTCCGTCAGGGCGATGGCGTAACCGTCGAACTGGGCGGCCAGTCCGTGGGCCCGTTCCACGGTGCGGTTGGCGACTATGATGCGGCCTATGCCCTGCTGACGCAGATGGCGGGCAGCCAGTTCGATGGTCTCCCCCGCGCCGATGAGCAGGGCGGTCTGGTCCTTGAGGTCGCTAAAGATTTGCCGCGCCAGGCTGACGGCGGCGAAGGCGATCGACACCGGGCTGCCGCCAATGGCGGTGTCCGAGCGGACCTGCTTGGCGACGGCGAAGGTGTGCTGGAACAGGCGTCCTAGTAACTTGCCGGCGGTGCCCGCCGCGCAGGCGGACTGGAAGGCGGCCTTGACCTGGCCCAGGATCTGGGGTTCGCCAAGGACCATGGAGTCCAGGCCACTGGCGACCTCCAGCAAATGGGTCACCGCCTCGCGATCTACGTGGGTGTAGAGGTAGGGGGCGATGCGTGCGGCCTCCACGCCGTGGAAGCGCCCAAGCCAGTCGCCGACGGTTTCCTGGCGCGTCCCACAAAGGACGCAATAGATCTCGGTACGGTTGCAGGTCGAGAGGATGGCACCCTCGCTTAGGGCAGGGTCTTCAGCCAGGCTGCGCAGGGCGCCGGCCAGGATGTCCGGCCCGAACGCCAAGCGTTCGCGGATATCTACCGGGGCGGTTTTGTGATTGAGTCCGACGGCCAGAAGGGTCATGGTGCGGCTTCTGCAAGAAAATCGGTCCGATTCTTGGATATTGGAGCGGCGGATGCAAGTCTTGCTTGATTTTCACTACGGCGGCCAGACTTAATTGCATTACTGGCCAGGAAGATTTGCCGGGTCCGTTTTTCACGCGGAACCCTGCCGGTTATACTGAAGTCAAATCGCCCGTCAATTCCATCGTCTCCCTCTTTGCGACTTCCATGCGTTCATCCCCCTTGTTGCTGTCCGCCTTGCTGTGTTGGCAGGCCTTTCTGGCATCTGGCTTCGCCCGGGCTGGGGATGCGCCCGCCGCTATGATGGCTCCCAGTCCCCCCCTCCCCGCAGTGCCCTTGACGGGTTCCGGCGTCCTTGAACCCGCGCCCGGTCTCACCAAGGAGTTGGTTTATGCCGTCCTGGTCGGGCAGATCGCCACCCAGCGCGGCGATCACCGCCGGGCCTTCGAACACTTGCTGCGCGCGGCCAAGCTGGCGGGGGACGAGAAGCTGGCGGAGCAGGCGTCGCGTGCCGCCCTGGCCCTGGGTGAGGACGAAGCGGTGGGGCAATCGGTGGACTTGTGGCTGAAAATCTCCCCGGAATCCCTCTCCGCTCATCAATTGGCCGCCCTGATCCGGCTGGGTAAGGATGACCTGGATGGCGCTATGTATCACCTGCGGCGGCTGGTCAACCTGACATCGGCGGAGGGGGATAGCGGCTTCGTCCAGCTTGCTCGTCTAGTCCACAAGATGCGGCCACCCCAACAACGCATGGAACTTATGGAGCATCTGACCGAGGGTGAGCCAGCTAACGCGGATGCCTGGTTTGCCCGTGCCCTGGTGGCGGCGGGTTCCGAGCGTCAGGACGAGGCGGTTGATGCCGCCCGGCGGGCCACCGAGCTGCGTCCGGAATGGATCGAGCCCCGCCTCTTCCTGGTCCAGTTGCTCAAGGATCTGGACCGCCAGGAAGAGGCCAGGGCCACTCTTGAGCGGTTCGTCGCCGAGCATCCCGGCGATCAGGGGCTCAGGACCCTCTATGCCCAGTTCCTGGTGGACGACAAGGAGCTGGAGCGGGCGCGGGAGGTCTTCGCGGCCATGCTGGTGGAGACGCCCCGGGAACCGGACGTCCTCTTTGCCCTTGGCATCCTGTCCTTGCAGCTCGAGGACCTGGCCGCCGGCCGCGATTATTTCACCCGCCTGCGGGACACCGAGGGGCGTCGGGACGACGCGGCCTACTATCTGGGTCGGGTGGAGGAACTCGATGGCAATCTGGAAGCCGCCGCCGCCTGGCTCGTCAAGGTCCGGGGCGAACATGCCCTGGATGCGCGTATCCGTCTGGCCCGGGTCGAGGCCCGTGGCGGTGAGTTGGACAAGGCCCGGGAGCGGTTGCGCCAGCTCCGCGACCAGAGGCGCAACGACGCCGTCCTCCTCTACCTGGTCGAGGCCGAAATGCTTACCGAGTTGGATCGCAAGGCCGACGCCATGCAGGTCTATGACGCCGCCCTGGCGGCGAATCCGGATAATCTGGAACTCCTATACTCCCGCGGCCTGCACGGCTCGGGAATGCAGCGTATGGACGTTCTTGAGGCCGATATGCGGCGCATTCTGGAGTTGGACTCCGAACACGCGGATGCCCTCAATGCGCTGGGGTATTCGCTGGCGGATCAGACCGACCGTTATCAGGAGGCCCTCGGCTACATTGAGCGTGCCCTGGCCCTCAAGCCGGAGGAGGCGGCCATCCTCGACAGCATGGGTTGGGTCCAGTACCGCCTGGGCAACCTGGAGTCGGCCCTTGACTATCTTCGTCGGGCCCTCGCCAAGACGCCCAAGGACGGGGAGATCGCCGCCCACTTGGGGGAGGTCCTGTGGGCCCTGGGCCAGAGGGATGAGGCCTGGCAGGTTTGGGAGGAGGCCATGGCGGAGGATCCTGAGCACGCCTATCTGCTGGGCGTCGTCGGCCGTCACCGGGTCATCCAGGAACCCTCTCAGCCTTGAGGGCCGCGCCCCCCTGGCCGGCGCCGGCCAAGCTCAATCTCACTCTGCGGGTGCTGGGCCGTCGAGGTGACGGTTATCACCGGCTCCAGACCCTGTTCCAGTTCATCGACCGTTGTGACTGGCTCTCTTTCAGGGTTCGGGATGTCGGCCATATCCGGCGCCTGACGGAAATTCCTGGCGTCCCTGCGGCGGCCGATCTGAGCCTGCGGGCCGCCCACCGGCTCCAGGACGTCACGGGCTGCGGACTGGGCGTGGATATCTCTATCGACAAGCGGCTGCCCCAGGGTGGGGGTCTCGGCGGTGGCAGCTCGGACGCGGCGACCACCCTGGTGGCTCTCAACCGCTTGTGGGGCACGGGCCTGTCCGAGGATGAGCTGGCGGACCTGGGTTTGGCGCTGGGGGCGGATGTCCCCGTCTTCGTGCGAGGCCGGGCTGCCTGGGGCGAGGGGGTCGGCGAACGCCTCGCAACCGTGGAGGTGCCCGAGCCCTGGTACCTAGTGCTGACACCGGACTGTGCCGTGTCTACGGCGGCCGTCTTTGCCGATCCCGAATTGACAAGAAATTCCCCGTCAATCACAATCGCCGACTTTCTTTGCGGCGATAATAGGAATGATTGCCTCGGGGTGGTACGGCGACGATATCCCCAGGTCGCGGAAGCCATTGATTGGCTAAGTAATCATTCTCCTGGACGCCTGACCGGCACTGGGGCCTGCGTCTTTGCCGTCTTTGACTCTAAGGACGCGGCCCTATCCGTTCTGGGCCGGGCGCCCGTCGGCCTGAAGGGGTTCGTCGCGGCCGGGATAAACCGATCACCGCTTTTGGCGCGTTTGGCGGAAGCCTTGCCCGCGAGGGAGGCCTGAGCCGAAGCACTCAAGGAAGCAAAGGACGGGCCCGATCATGATGTAAGTTGGTGGGTGCGACCCATGAAAATCGCCTCAACGGCGATTGTCCATAATTTTATTGGGGTGTCGCCAAGTGGTAAGGCACTGGGTTTTGATCCCAGCATTCCCAGGTTCGAATCCTGGCACCCCAGCCAAGTTCTGGCAAATTGATGCGACGGCGCGGCAACAACGGGTCCGGGCCGGCGTCATTTGGTTCTATGTCACCCGCGGCGATGGGGGATTCCACCTGTGCCCGCCAGTCATATGATGGTGTTCTCGGGAAATGCGAATCCGGCGCTGGCCGCCGAAATCGCGGGGCATCTGGCCCTTCCACTCGGCAAGGCGATACTGGGTCAGTTCAGCGATGGCGAGGTGATGGCGGAAATCCAGGAGAACGTCCGGGGCCGGGATGTCTTCGTGGTCCAGCCAACCTCGGCCCCCACCAATGATCATCTCATGGAACTTCTGGTGATGATGGATGCCTTGCGCTGGGCCTCGGCCAGGCGCGTCACGGCGGTCATCCCCTATTTCGGCTATGCCCGCCAGGATCGGCGGCCGCGCTCGGCCCGCGTCCCTATCACGGCGCGCCTGGTGGCCAAGATGCTGGGCGATGCCGGCGCCGACCGGGTCCTCACCGTCGATCTGCACTCGGACCAGATCCAGGGCTTTTTCGACATTCCTGTGGACAACGTCTATGCCTCGCCCATCCTTTTGGGTGATGTCTGGCGCCAAAAGTACCCGAATCTGCTCGTCGTCTCCCCGGACGTGGGCGGCGTGGTGCGCGCCCGCGCCCTGGCTAAACGGCTTGATGACGCGGACCTGGCCATCATCGACAAGCGCCGGCCAAGGCCCAACGAGGCCAAGGTGATGAACATCATCGGCGACGTAAATGGGCGTTCCTGTGTTCTCATTGATGACCTGGTCGATACCGCCGGTACCCTGTGCCAGGCGGCGGCGGCCCTCAAGGACCATGGCGCGGCACGGGTGGTAGCCTATTGCACCCATCCTGTCCTGTCAGGTCGGGCGGTGGAGAATATTGCCGGCTCCCGGCTCGACGAACTGGTGGTGACCAACACCATCCCCCTACGGCCAGAGGCTCAGGCTTGCGACCGTATCCGTCAACTCAGCATCGGCGAGTTGTTGGCGGAGACCATGCGCCGCGTCTGCAATGAGGAGTCCGTCAGTTCACTCTTCGTTGATTGACCCTGGAGCCTGGAAGGCAGGCAAGGTTCATGCTTCCTTGGGCGAAATTTTGTCTTAAGGATTCCACGAATGGCCAGTGCGGCCGTTGTTGACGGTCGATCAGGTCATTAAAAAACATCCGGCGACTGGTCGCGGTTGCCGGTCCTGTCCCATCAAACCAGCCATTGGAGTCATCCAATCATGAGCGAACTTTTTGAAGTGATTGCGGAGTCCCGTAGCGATACAGGGAAGGGTGCGAGCCGCCGCCTGCGTCGTACGGGCCGTGTCCCCGGCATCGTCTATGGCGCCCACCAGGATCCAGAGATGATCAGCGTCATCCACAACGAGCTTATCCAGCACCTGGATCACGAAGCCTTCTACTCTCATATCCTCACTCTCAATGTCGCGGGGGAGAGCCAGCGCGTGGTCCTTAAGGACTTGCAACGCCATCCGGCCAAGCCCTTCGTGATGCATGTGGACTTCCAGCGGGTCCGGGCGGACGAGAAGATCCGCTTGGCCGTACCGGTCCATTTTCTCAACGTGGCGGCCTGCAAGGGCGTCAAGATGGGTGGCGGTGTCGTCTCCCATAACCTTACCGAGATCGAGGTGAGCTGCCTGCCCCAGGATCTGCCAGAGTTCATCGGCATCGACCTTACGGAACTGGACGTTGGCGATATCGTCCATCTTTCGGAGGTCTCCCTGCCGGCGGGCGTGGAGTTGGCTCAGGCCCCGGATCCGGATATCCCCGTGGTCGTCATCCACGGCGGTTATGGCGGCGGCGCCGAGGAAGAAGGCGGCGCGGCCTGATCGGGGCCTTTCCGCCACTGGCCGGCGGATCGCCTGGCGGCGATTCGCCATGCAGCCGAGGTGGTGGAATGGCCCTCGGCCACAATCCTTTCTCCTCACCCTTGGCCTTGGGAGGAACCCGGATGCCTGACTCTGGCATACGGCTCATCGTCGGCCTGGGCAATCCGGGTGCCCAGTACGAGGCCACTCGTCACAACGTGGGTTTCTGGTTCGTCGATGCCCTGGCGGCGCGCCACCAGGGACAATTTCGGGCTGAAATCAAATTTCATGGGCTCTTGTGCCGTATCCTCCTCGCCGGAGCGGATCTGCGCCTGCTCAAACCTGGCACCTTCATGAATCGCAGTGGCCAGTCATTAGGCGCGGTGGCGCGCTATCTCGGCATATCAGCCGAGGCCATCCTGGTCGCCCACGACGAACTCGATCTGCCCGTCGGCACCGTCCGCCTCAAGCAGGGCGGTGGTCATGCCGGCCACAATGGCCTACGCGACATCATCAATGTCCTGGGTAGCCGCGATTTCTGGCGCCTGCGCATCGGCATCGACCACCCGGGCGATCGCGAGCAGGTCATCAACTACGTCCTAGGGCGCCCATCCCGCGACGACGAGAGCCGAATCCTCGGTGCCCTGGATGCCGCCGAGCCTTGTCTGCCGGATCTCCTCGAGGGCCAGTTTCAAAAGGCCATGAACCGGTTGCACTCGGGCCGCTGACCAACCGTTTCCGTTACGAAGTGTTTCATCTGTTGCGATCCGGTAAAAAGGGGTAAAATCACCAGCCGTTATCGGACCTCGGCCCATAGGGGCTGGTCGCCGCATAGCAAGGATTCACAACCCCGACTTGCACTCGCTGGATATCGCCAGCCGTTCGACCAAGTCGTGCTTGTGCCAACATACCAACCCTCGGCGAACACCATCCACCGGGAGAAGAAGAGGAGTCATTCAGGATGAACAAGCATCTGAAACAAGCAATCTTGGCCGCCGGTATCATGGCGCCCACGGCGGTCCTGGCCTCGAACGGGTATTTCAGCTATGGCTGGGGCACCCAGTCCAAGGCCATGGCCGGAGTTGCCGCCGCCTTGCCGCAGGATACCCTGGTTGCCGCCACCAACCCGGCGGGCATGGCCTGGATTGATACCAGTCTCGATCTGGGGGTCTCCTTCTTCAACCCCTCGCCCCGAGGCTACGAGGCCAACCCCGATTTTGCCGTGGATCCCAATACGGGTTTTCCCCTGAGCGCCTTCGTCACTCCCGGCAAATACGAGAGCGATGGCGACTGGTTCCTGGTGCCAAGCTTTGGCTACAACCGTGTGCTGAATGAGCAGATGAGCCTTGGCATTGCCGTCTTCGGCAATGGCGGCATGAACACTGACTACCGGGAGCGGCCTGTGTGGGAGAACTTTGCCGGGGCGCCGAACCAGTTAGCCGCACCGCCGGGCATGGCCCCGCCGGGCACCATTCAAGCGCCCAATGGTATGTTGTTTTACCCCAACGGCCAGCCCGTGACGGATCCCAACGCTACCCCCGCCCAGGGTAATGTCAACCCCGGGGGTATCTTTACCGCCACAACCTCCACCGGCATCAATCTTGAACAACTCTTCATTGAGGTTCCCTTCACCTACAAGTTCCGCGAGGGTCATGCCCTGGGCATAGCCCCCGTCTTCGCGGTGCAGAGCTTCGAGGCCGAGGGTCTGGAGCCTTTCCGTCAGATGTCCCTGCATCCCGACGAGGTCACCAACAATGGTAAGGAGTGGTCCTACGGCCTTGGCCTTCATGTCGGCTGGGTGGGCGAGATCAACGACCGCCTGACCTTGGGGGCCTCCTATCGCACCAAGCTCTGGATGACCGAGTTTGACGATTACAAGGGACTCTTTGCCGAAGGCGGCGATT
>JBFZDM010000041.1:0-3487 GCA_041307365.1 Chromatiaceae bacterium
CCAGGGACTGAGGCAGTTGATAGAGGGTATAGATGGCCCCGACCATGGCAATCAGGGCGAGACCCATGATCAGCGCGATGTCGCCGACCTCGACATAGGCGGCGGCCACCGTGATGCCGAGGAAGGCCAGCATCCAGATGTTCTGAATGAAGTTGTTGGCGGCGAGCACCCGGCCCAGGCCTTGTTCCCCGGCGTTGAACTGGATCAGGGCATTGAGGGGCACCAGGAAGAAGCCGCCCAGGACGCCGATCAGCAGGAAATTGAGGCCGTGGGCCCAGACCGATTCCAGGCCAGGCAGCAGAAAGAGGGCCACGGCGATGCCGATGGCCCCCACCGGAATCAGGGCGGTCTCGATGTAATTTCGGGAAACTCGTCCGGCGATGATGGAGCCCAGGATAATGCCGAGCCCGGAGCAGGCCAGCAGGCCCTGGATCACCACCGTGTTGGTCTCCGCCAAGGTTTCCTTGGCAAAGGCCGGGAAGACCGCCAGGATCACCTGGGAGATGGACCAAAACACGGATAGGCCGATGATGGACAGCCAGATCACCCGGTTGTCCCAGGCGGCCCTGAAGTTGGCTTGGAGATAGCGGCCGCGGCGATACTGGGCCCAATCGAAGCTCATCTCCTCTCCCGGATGGACCTCGGGCAGGCGATAGGCGAGGCCCACCTCGATCAGCGAGGCCAGCACCAGAAGCCAACCCACCGGGGCGATAAGGTGCATGACCTCGCCAGGGCTGGCGTAGGTCGCGCCGCTCAGGTAGCCCTCGAACAACACCGAGAAGAAAAAGATGCCGAACAGGATAGCGGTGGTCGTGGTCGCCTGGACCCAGCCATTGGCCGTCGCCAGGGCTTCGTTACCCACCAGCTCCTTGATGTAGCCGTACTTGGCCGGGGAATAGATGGCGCTCTGCACGGCGAGCAGGAAGGTCATGGCAAAGGCCGGCCAGAACCAGCCCAGGTAATAAAAGGCGGTGATGGCGAGGGTGATGGCCACCGCCGCCCAGGCCGAAAGGCGCATCACCCGAGGCTTGGGGAAGCGGTCCGCGAGGAAGCCGGAGGGCGAGAAGAGGAGGACGAAGGGCAGCAGGATCAGGGCATTCACGATGGCGGTCAGCAGAATCTGGGCATCGCCGTCGTAGGTCTTGAAGAGGGTGTTCTGAATGATGATCTTGTGGCCCAGGTCCACGAAGGCATTGAGGAACATCATCCCGATGAAGGACAGGAAACCGCCGATGCGAAACAGATGCTTCATGGATACAAGCTCCTGAATACGGGGGTTGCCCCGCGGATGGGTTATGACCTGGGTTGCGAAAGTGACAGGCGGGAAGACTCACGCGGCCAGGGTCACTCGGATATCGCGCGGGCCGCCGTCATGGCACTGAGAGGGTCGAGGGCCCAACCCGCGGGGGTTTCCACCACTTCATCAACATCGAGAACCAGGGCAGCCGACCAGGCAACAAAGATCTGGCGCGGATCGACATGAATCCCGCGCGAGAAGGTATCAGTCAAAGGGCGCGGAGTCCATGGCGGCAACAAGGGCGGTAACAAGGGCCCAGCCCATTGCCCTCCCCTCGCCCCGCGGTCTGCCTTGCGCGCCGTCCGCCGCACGGCTACTCTGCGCCACGGCTTCGGCCCGGAGGATTTGATTCCTTTAATCTTTATGGCGAACGCGGCCCTTGGGCCGGAAACCACGAAACAGGAGCCCTTATGCATAATCACTATACGGAGAGCGCTGCCCTGGCGCTCGAGGAGCTAAGGCGCCAGCGGCCGCTGGTCCACAACATCACCAATTATGTCGTAATGGACTTTTCCGCCAATGCCCTGCTGGCCATCGGCGCCTCGCCCGTCATGGCGCACGCCACCGAGGAGGTAGGGGAGATGGTGGGCCTGGCCGGGGCCCTGGTCCTCAATATCGGCACCCTGTCGCGGCCTTGGATCGATGCCATGTTTGCCGCCGGGCACGCCGCGCGGGCGCGCCACCTCCCCATCGTCCTGGACCCCGTGGGCGCTGGCGCCACCCGACTGCGCACCGAGACGGCACTGCGGCTCCTGGCGGAGGTCAAGCCGACCATCATCCGTGGCAACGCCTCCGAAATCCTGTCCCTCGCCATGGCCGGCGGCACGACCAAGGGCGTCGATTCCACCCGTGGCGTCGAGGAGGCCCGGGGGGCGGCGATCGCCATCGCCAAGGATTCCGGGGCCCTGGTGGTGGTGACGGGCCCCGAGGATTTCATCACCGACGGCGAGCGCCGGGTGCGCCTGGCCAACGGCCACCCCCTGATGAGCCGCGTGACGGGCACGGGCTGCGTCTGTTCCGCCCTGGTCGGCGCCTTTGCCGCGGTGCAGTCCGACCCCCTGCTCGCCAGTATCGGCGCCCTGGCCGTCTATGGCATTGCCGGCGAGATGGCGGCGGAGGGCGACCCGGGGCCTGGCAGCTTCCGCACCCGCCTCATCGATGCCCTCGACGACATCAGCCCCGAACGGGTGAGACAGCAAACCCGCCTGGGCGTCGCATAATCCCATGGCGCGGGCCATCGACTATGCCCTCTACCTGGTGACCGATCGGGCCGCCGCCCGGGGCCGGGGGCTGATCGGGATCGTCCGCGCCGCCGTCCAGGGTGGCGCCAGCGTCGTCCAGCTTCGCGACAAGGACGCCAGCACCCGCGATACCCTCGGGCTGGCCCTGGAACTGAAGGCCCTGCTCGATCCTCTGGGTGTACCGCTCATCCTCAATGACCGCCTCGATCTGGCCCTGGCCTGCGGCGCGGCGGGGGTCCATCTGGGTCAGGACGACCTGCCCTGCGACCTGGCCCGGCGGCTGGTCGGCGCGGAATGCCTCCTGGGCGTCTCGGTGAGCACGCCGGAAGAGGCCCGGCGCGCCACGGGTGAGGGGGCGGATTATCTGGGCGTGAGCCCCGTCTTCGATACCCCGACCAAGCGGGACACCCCAACGGCCACCGGCCTGGCCGGGCTGGCGGCGATCCGTGCCGTAACCCACCTGCCCTTGATCGCCATCGGTGGGCTCAATGAGCGCAATGCGGGGCAGGTCATGGCGGCCGGCGCCGATGGCATCGCCGTCGTCTCCGCCCTCATGGCCGCCGAGGACCCGGCGGCGGCGGCGCGCGCCCTGCGTCTGGCCATCGCTCGTGGCCGGATGAGCCCTGCAAGGCTCCCTGATTTTCTGGGGAGGCCGGTTACTCAGGGCGGCCGCGGCCCTCAGAGGCTGTGAAAAAATCAGATTTTTTCACAATCGGTAACTTGCCATCTATTAATAATTCGTAATTTTACATCTCTGTCCCGGAGGTTGTTTCACAACCTCTCAGCGTAGATTCGGAACATAGACATAGACCGGCGCCACGTTAGCGCCGACGATGACGAACTTCTGGGATTCATAAAAACCGCCCAGATTGACCGTCCGCCCCGCCGGGTAGGTGCCGACTCGTACCTGATTGCCCGTGACCTCGTAGCTGCCCTGGCCCGGGGGCAT
>JBFZDM010000060.1:0-4081 GCA_041307365.1 Chromatiaceae bacterium
GCAACAAGTGGCGAAAAACGCCCTCCGCCGTGGGTGAACGGCATATATTCCCCATGCAAACGAAAAGAACACGCACCCTGGCCGCTTCGCTCATGGTTCCTCCTCAGGCGATTCAAGTTTCTTTGCTCAGGATCATAGCACTGGCCCCGGGATGAACAAGGGCCTATGGCAGCCCTGGATCGATACAAACACTCTGGGTCAGGATCCGCGCACCATCGAAATGCACAATCCCCAGAACGGCACCCTTGGCGTGCGGTGAAGGAATATTCCAGACAGGATTGACGGAATCGACAGCATTTTTCTCCAAACCGATAAACGAAGGAATGACAAGGGGCAGCCATTCCACCTTTTTGAATATTCTACAAATCCTTAAAATTCTCTCAAGCCTGTCGCGAGGAGATTCGGGTATTTCGCAGGCAACCCGAAATGGACTGGCACGGATACTGCTAGGTAGAGTGAGACGGAATCTTTCTCCGGCACTTTCGTTCTCTGACCTCCTCAGTGGTGAATTGCCCCGCTTCATGGCGGGGCTTTTTTTTGCCGTTCCAATGACTTCTGACAGGATCGCCGCTGGCCGGAAACCCGCCCCCTATTCAAGGACCTCGATCTCGAAACTGGGCGGGTTCTGGATGTGTTTCTTGACGGCGCACAGCTCGATGGACTTGAGGATGCTGGCGCGGTACTTGTCGGGGAAGCCAGCCGGCAGCCGCAACTGGTAGCGCACGCTCGCGTTCAGAGGATTGGCCGCGTCCCGTTCCCAATCCAGGCTGAGTGCCAGACCCTCCGTCGAAAGATCGCGGGAAGTGCAGAAATTGAGGGCATAGATGCCGGCGCAGGCCGCCATGGAACTCAGAAAGAGGTCGAAGGGCTCGGGGGCGCTGGCCTCGCCGCCCCCCTTGACCGACTGATCGGTGTGAATCAGGAACTCGCGGACCCGCACATCAACCCCCTTGCCACCAGGAAACAAGACCTCGAGATGCTCGCTCATGAAAACCTCCGCTGAATCGAAGAGCCCCGGGGCTCAGTGAGGAAAGACGGTGATCAGGCCCACCACGGCGCCGGTGAAGGCGGTGGCCAGGGTGCCAGCGACGATGGATCGGGCGCCCAGGGCGGTGATCTCGGCGCGACGTTCTGGAACCATGGCACCCAGGCCGCCAATGAGGATGCCCAGGCTGCCGAGATTGGCGAAGCCGCAGAGGGCATAGGTCATGATAAGTTGGGACCGCTCGCTCAGTTCGCCCTCTGGCAGGGATGCCAGTTGCAGATAGGCCAGAAACTCGTTAAGGACGGTCTTGACGCCCATCAGGCTCCCCGCCGTTACCGCTTCGCTGGCGGGTATGCCCATGAGCCAGGTGAGGGGCGCCATCAACCAGCCCAGCAGGCGCTGAAGGGTAATGGACTCGCCGCCCAGGGCCGGCAGCAGGCCCAATAACTGGTTGACCAGGGCCACCAGGGCGACCAGGACCACCAGCATGGCGACGATATTCACCAGCAGCCCGACCCCGTCCAGGGTGCCCCGGGCGATGGCGTCCATGCTGCTGCTGTCCTGCCGGGGCGGGTCCCATTGCACCTCATCGCCTCCCCCATCCGTCGCGGGGATCATGATGCGCGCCACCATGATGGCGGCGGGGGCACTGATGAGGGAAGCGATCAGGATCTGGCCCAGGGCGTCGGGGATGACCGCCGCCAGAATGCTGGCATAGAGCACCATCATGGTCCCGGCGACCGTCGCCATGCCGGCGGTCATGACGACAAAGAGATCGCTGCGCGGCAGGCGGTGCAGGTAAGGCCGCACCAGCAAGGGCGACTCCACCATGCCGATAAAGATATTCGCCGCCACCGCCACGCCCGTTGCTCCCCCCAGGCCCAGGGTCTTGTACAGCACCCAGGCAAAGGCGCGCACCATCCTGGGTAGAATCCGCCAGTGAAAGAGCAGCGCGGAAAGGGCGCTGATCACCAGCACCATGGGCAGGGCCTGGAAAGCGAGTATAAAGGGGCTGACCCCGGGCCTGGCCTCGAAGGGCAAGTCGCCGCCACCCAGGTAGCCAAAGACGAAACCGGAACCCGCCCGCGTCGCCGCCTCCAGGCTCGTTACCAGCTCGTTCAACACCAGGAAGAAATGGCGGAAGAGGGGAACCTCCAGCAGCGACAAGGCCAGGACGAATTGCAGCGCCAATGCCGCCATGGCCGGCCCGCAGCGCACCGCCCGCCGGTTCTCGCTGAACAACCAGGCCAGGAGGAAGAGGCCCAGGAACCCGATCAGGCTTTGCCACCACGGCGTCATGGGATGATGCCCCTAACCGCGATGCCCGCCTTGGGCCAAAGATTGCCGGGCGCGTTGGGGAAAACCCGCCATTCACTGCCTCCCAGATCCTACCCTGTTCCAGAAGGAAAGCCGGACTCAGGCACCCGGCTCTCTAAGACCTGTCCAACTGCGATCAGGGGGTGAGCACCTCCGCGAGGAAGTCCTGCATGAGTGCCCAGGAACGTGCATCCGCCTTGGGGTCGTAGGCAATACCATCGATACCGTACTCACTCGCCCCCGCATTGGTGAATCCGTGCTTGGCCCCCGCGTAGACCACCATCTGCCAATCGGCCCCGGCGGCATCAAGCGCTTGCTGGAAGGCCGCGACTCGCTCCGGGGGAACCATGACGTCTTTCTCCCCGTGAGCGATCAGCACGCTGGCCTTGATCTGTTTCTGTTCCTCCGGGGTGGCCGGCGGAAGGGAGCCGTGGAAGCTCACCACACCGTCGAGGTCGGCGCCCGCATAGGCAATCTGCATGACGGTGGCCCCACCGAAGCAGTAGCCGATGGCGGCAAGCCTGTCGGCGTCCACCTTGTCGCTCGCCTTGAGGGCATCGAGCCCGGCGATGGCGCGCCTCTGCCAGGCGTCCCGATTCTCGGTGATTTGCATCATCCACCCCTTGGCGTCGGCCGCGTGCCGGGTCACCTTGTTATCCCCGTACATGTCCGCCACGAAGGCGACGTAGCCGAGCCCAGCCAACATCTCGGCGCGGCGCTTGGCATAGTCGTTGAGACCCCACCACTCATGCACCACCAGCACCCCAGGTCGCTGACCTGTGATGGCGTCGTCGTACACAATGTATCCGTTAAGAACCTGATCACCGTCCTGGTAACGCACCGCTTCGGTCTTGATCTCGGCCAGGGCCGCTAGTGGGCCCAGCGCCAACGTCAGGGCCAGGACCTGGGTGGCGATGGGCCGCCGTGTCTGAGATTGGGTGCGCTTCATGGTGCCTCCGATGGTTCTTGAAAAGGGTTTGAGTCAGGTGGCGACCAACCGATGTCGAGGGTGGGCCGCGCGGGCCAAGGCTAGGATTGCCTTATTGTGTCGTCGGCGGTGAAAACAAGGATACCGGGTTCCCGGATGCTATGATCCACCAGCATCCGAATTCACCGCGACGACGTCACCGGGGATATACTCGGACCCATACCCACATCCCCTAACGGCATCAGGACAAAGACCACATGAACCGCACCCGCACCCTCGCCGCTCTCTTCTCCCTTGCCCTCCTAGCCCCCGCGATCGCTGATGATGCGGTCCAGAAGAGCGTCGCTGAACTCTATGCCGATAAGGCAGAACTCGCCGGGAAGCAGGTAAAGCTCCATGGCAAGGTCGTAAAGGTTAACAACGACATCATGAACCGGAACTTCCTGCACCTGCGGGACGGCTCCGGCGACCCCGCCCTGGGGACGAACGACGTGACCATCACCAGCAACGATACCGCCACCATGGGCGACGAGGTCTCGGTCACCGGCACCCTGGTGGTGGATCTGGACTTCGGGTCCGGTTACACATACCCACTGCTGGTGGAGAAGGCGACCATCACCCAGGCCCAGTGACCAGGGCATGGGTCTTTGCGGGCTAATGCGCCCTAAGGGCGCAAGATAAGGAAAGGGCCTAGGGTTTCGATCCTAGGCCATTGTATTTACTTATTATTCTTTATTACCGCCGAACATGTTCATAGGATTGGGCATCTTATTCATCATGTTCATGGGGTTGAAGCCGCTCTTGTCCTTGCCCGTGTCCGCGTTGGGATCATCCGGGTCCTGACCGGGAGG
>JBFZDM010000073.1:0-17752 GCA_041307365.1 Chromatiaceae bacterium
CCGGCCTTGCGCAGGCGCGGCACCAGTTCGCGGACGGCCTTGGCGTCCACCACCGTCTCGACAGCCAGCCATTCGCGATCATAAAGATGGCTGACGGTGGGGGCGTGAAGGCTGGGGAGCAAAGCAACGACAGGGTCCAGATCCCGCGCCTTGACGTTGAGCTTGAGGGCGACCTTATGCCGCGCGGCCAGGGCGGCCTGGAGCATGAGGGCGATCTGGTCGATCTTGGCCCGCTTCCAGGGGTCCTGGCGGGCCTGGGGGTTGGCGATGAGCCGGGTCTCGGTGACCAGCAGTTCCTCGACGATACGCAGGCCGTGGGCGCGGATAGTGCTGCCGGTCTCGGTGATCTCGACCACGGCGTCCACCAGGCCTTCCACCACCTTGGCCTCGGTGGCGCCCCAGGAAAACTCCACGCTGGCGTTGATGCCGCGTTCCGCCAGATAACGCTTGGTGAAGCCCACCAGCTCGGTGGCAATCTTCTTGCCGTCCAGGTCGGCGATGCTGGTCACGGTTGAGTCCTTGGGCACCACCAGCACCCATCGGCTGGGCTGCTCGGAACTCTTGGAATAGGTGAGGCTACAGATTTCCTCGACCTCGGCCTGGGTCTCCAGGATCCAGTCCAGCCCCGTCAGGCCCAAGTCCAGGGTGCCGTTGGCCACATAGGGGGCCATCTCCTGGGCGCGAACCAGGACGCAGGACAGCTCGGGGTCGTCAACATCCGGGTAGTAGTTGCGCGAGTGGGGGCTGATCTTCCAGCCCGCCTGCTCGAAGAGGCCCAAGGTGGACTGTTCCAGACTGCCCTTGGGGAGGCCGAGGCGGAGACGACTCATGATGCGGTTACCAGTTGCGGCTTGGGAGGGGGTGGATCGCGGATGGAGGGGGGCATGACGGGGCACTCGCGGGCGGGACGCCGGCGCGTTTGGCCCGGTCGTCACCGGGGCGGCTTGCCACTCCTTCCATCATCCGAGATTCAAAAGATGTCCAGGGCGTCGAACACGGGACCGTCCACGCAGACGCGCTTCATGGCAGGCCCCTCGGGGGTTTTTACCTCGACCACGCATCCGGCGCAGCCACCGACGCCGCAGGCCATGAACTCCTCCAGGGAGACCTGGCAGGGTAGCGAGCATTCCCGCGCCAGGGCGGCGACGGCTGCTAGCATGGGGTGCGGGCCGCAGGCGAAGACCTCGACCTCGGCCAGGGCGCTCGTGTCAAGGACGCCGAGCCAGGACCGGGCCAGGTCGGTGACAAAACCCTGGAAGCAGCCGGCATAGCCCTGGAGGCTGGCCAGGCGGCTGGGGATACCCCAGTCGTCGAGCAGGGGCATGGCGGCGATGACGTCCGCCGGCAGGCCGGGCACCAGAAACTGGGAAGGCCGGGCCTGGAAGGGGAAGGGTACCTCGGAGCCAAGGATGACCAGGGGCTTGAAGGCCGGCTCCCGGCGCAGGGCGTCGGCGAGGAAGATCATGGGCGGCATGCCCACCCCACCGCCGATAAGCAGAGGCCTTGGCCGTTCCGCGTGGACCTGGAAGGGGTTGCCGATGGGACCGATGGAACTGATGACATCCCCTGGCCGCTTCTGGGCCAGGAGTCGGGTGCCTTCGCCCACCGCTTTGTACAGAATCTCGATCCAACTCTCCCTGGCATTAACGCGCAGGATGGAGATGGGTCGGCGCAGCGGCAGGGCCGGGTCGCAGCGCAGGTGGACGAACTGGCCGGGCCGGGCAAATTGAGCACACTCCGGAGCCCAGAGGCGCATCAGGTACTGTTCGCCGGGGTGGGCTTCCTGGGCCAGAACCTCGGTCTCCTCCAGGAAGAGGGTGCCGCGATGGGATGTTTCACTCATGATGGGCTCGGGACGGGTACTCATGGACGACGCGGCCCCCCAACAGGGTCCAGCGCGCGCGCCCCTTCATCCTGGCCCCCAGGAAGGGGGTATTGCGGCCCTGGCTCAGCCAGGCATCGGGGCCCACCCGCCAACGGGCCTGGGGATCGAAGACGCAGACATCCGCGACCCGTCCGGTTGCCAGGTCCCCCAAGGGTAGGCCGAGGATGGCGGCGGGACCGCTGGTCAGGCGGGCGATGGCCGTGGGCAGGTCCAGCAGGTCCTTGGCGACCAGGCGCAGCATGAGCGGTAGCAGGGTCTCCAGGGCGGCCATGCCTGGCGCGGTGCCGGGGAAGGGCGCCAGCTTGGCGTCGGCCTCGTGGGGCTGGTGATCGGAGCAGACGGCGGTGACCAGGCCGTCGCGCACCGCGTCGCGCAAGGCGGCGCGGTCCGCGGCCGTGCGCAGGGGTGGGTCCAGGTGACACTGGCTATCGAATCCCTCCAGATCCTCCTCGGTCAGGAAGAGCTGATGGACGCCGACATCGGCGGTAACGGCGATGTGCCGCTGCTTGGCCTCCGCCAGCATCTCCAGGGAGCGGGCACAGGAGAGGCCGCGAAAATGGACGCGAGCCCCAGTCTGCTCCGCCAGGGCCAGGTCCCGTGCCAGGGCCACTGTCTCCGCCGCCGCCGGGATGCCCGGCAAGCCCAGGCGGGCGCTGACCTGCCCCTCGTGGGCGCAGCCATTGTCGCGCAGGAAAGGGTCCTGGGGGCGCAGGAAGACCGCCAGCCCGAAGGTGGCGGCGTACTCCATGGCCCGCCGCAGCACCAGGGTATTGAGGATAGGGCGATCGGCCTGGCTCATGACGGCACAGCCGGCCTGGCTCAGGGCCACCATCTCGCTGATCTGCTGGCCATCCAGGCCCTGGGTCAAGGCCCCGGCGGGCACCACCCGGGCCCTGCCCACCCGCTCGGCGGTCTGACTGATGAGTTGGGCCACCGCCGGGGTGTCGATCACCGGCCAGGTGTCCGGCGGGCAGCAGAGGGTAGTGATCCCTGCCGCCGCCGCCGCCGCCGTCTCGCTGGCGATGGTGCCCTTGTGCTCCTGGCCCGGCTCGCGGAGGCGGGCGCAGAGATCGACCAGGCCGGGACAGACGACCTGATCGTTGGCATCCAGAACCCGATCAGGCGTGAAACCCGCCGGGGCATCGCCCACCGCCAACACCCGCCCCTCGGCGATATGCAGGTCCAGGAGGCCGTCGATGCCGTTGGCGGGGTCGATGAGCCGGCCGTGACGAATACTGATCCGGGAGTTTTCAACCATGGGTTTAGCCCCGTCCACGCCTGTTCTGGGTGCCCATGCACAGGGACATGACCGCCATGCGCACGGCGATGCCGTTGCTGACCTGTTCCAGGATCACGGAGCGAGGCCCGTCGGCGACCTGGGAATCCATCTCTACCCCCCGGTTGATGGGCCCGGGATGCATGACGATGGCGTCGGGTTTGGCGGTGGCCAGGCGCTCCTCGGTGAGGCCGAACAGGCGGTAGTATTCGTGTTCGCTCGGCAGCATGGCCCCGCGCATGCGCTCTCGTTGGAGGCGCAGCATGATGATGACGTCGGCGTCGCGCACGCCCTCCCGCAGGTCGTGAAAGACGCGGGCGCCCAGGGACTCCGGTTCCGCCGGCAACAAGGTGCGCGGGGCTATGATCCGCACCTCGCCGGCGCCCAGGGTCCGCAGCGCCGCCAGTTGGGACCGGGCCACCCGCGAGTGGAGTATGTCGCCGACGATGGCCACCCGCAGCTTGGTGAAATCACCCTTGTGACGCCGGATGGTGAACATGTCCAGCATGCCCTGGGTCGGGTGCGAGTGGCGGCCGTCGCCGGCGTTGATGACGCACACATGGGGCGAGGCGTGTTGGGCGATGAAGTGGGCCGACCCGCTCTCGGCGTGGCGCACCACGAACATATCGACATGCATGGCCTCCAGGTTGCGCAGGGTGTCGAGCAGGGTTTCGCCTTTGGAGGTGGAGGATGTGGCGATATTCAGGTTGAGCACGTCCGCCGACAGCCGCTTGGCCGCCAGCTCGAAGGTGGTGCGGGTGCGGGTGCTGGTCTCGAAGAAGAGGTTGGCGACCGTCTTGCCCTGACAGAGGGGAACCTTTTTCACCGCCTGGCGGGCCACGCCGAGGAAGCCCTCGGTCCTGTCGAGGATCTCGACCAGGCAGGCCCGGCTCAGGCCATCGAGGGTGAGAAAATGCTTGAGATGGCCTCGGTCGTCAAGCTGGACGTTGGGGGCATGCATGGATTGGAGACAACTTGGGTCAAGGAGGGCAAGAAGGCTCACTGGGTCTGGTAACGATGGCCCAGGACCAGGGCTAGCGGTTCGGGTCCGGTCAGCTTCACTTGCAGGGTAGGATCCAGGTCCAGCTCCTGCTTCAGGTCCAGGCCAGTGGCGTCCGCCGCGATGGGCAGTTCCCGTCCGCCGCGCCGCACCAGGACCGCCAGCATGACGGAGGCAGGCCGGCCGTAGTCGAAGAGGATACCGAGGGCGGCGCGGATGGTGCGGCCGGTCTGGAGGACGTCGTCCACCAGGATAATATGGCGGTCTTCCACCGCCACTGGCAGGTCCGAGGGCCGCACCTGGGGGTGCAAGCCGATGCGGCTGAAGTCATCCCGATAGAAGGAGATGTCCAGCCGGCCCAGGGGCTCCGCCAGGCCCAGGGCACGATGCAGATGTTCGGCGATCCAGACACCGCCCGTGTGGATGCCGACCATGAGGGGGGCCGTGATTCCACGTTGACGCAGCTTGTCCTGGATCGCCTCGCCCATGCGGCTTATGGCCGCCTCGATGGCCTCGGCCGAGGCATAAACGTCAGTGTCGCTCACTCAGCCAGGTCTCCAGCAAGAGTTTTGCCGCCATGGCGTCCACCACCTCGCGGGAGGTGGCCTTACGTCCGAGGATCTGGCGTGCCTCAATCGTGGTCAGGCGCTCGTCCACCAGGTGCACCGGCAGGCCGAAGCGTCCCTCGATCTGGCGGGCGAAGCGGCGGGCGAGGGGGGCGATCTCGGTCTCGGTGTCATCCATATTGAAGGGCAGGCCCACCACGGCCGCGTCTGGCCGCCAGTCGCGGATCAGGGCCTCGATGCGGGGCCAGTCCGGCCGCTCGTTGCGGCTGTGCAAGGTGATCAGGGGGGCGGCGGTGGCGGTCACCGTCTGACCCACGGCCACGCCGATCTTGCGCGGACCATAATCAAAGCCGAGCAGGGTCCCCGTGCCCATTCAGGCGTGTCCGACCTCGGCGCTCATCAGGTTCAGATCGACCCCGATCAGGGAGGCCGCCGCCAGCCAGCGTCGCCCGGCCGGCAGGCGAAAGAGGATGTCGCCATCCGCCGGGCCGCTGAGCCAGGCGTTGGTGCCCATCTCCTGCTCCAACTGACCGCCGCCCCAGCCGGCATAGCCCAGGGCGATGAGGCGCCAGGCCGGGCCCTGGCCAGCGGCGATGGCCTCCAGCACGTCGCGCGAGGTGGTGACGCTGATGTTGGGGGCTATGTTCAGGGTCGAGTCGTAGGTCTCGCCTTCGGAATGCAACACGAAGCCGCGATCCGTCTGCACGGGCCCCCCAAGGTAGATAGGGGTATCAAGGACACGCAGGTCACGGATCTCGATATCCAGTTGCTCCAGCATCTCGCCGAGGCGGATCTCCAGGGGGCGGTTGATGACGATCCCCATGGCGCCCTGATCCGTGTGCTCGCACACATAGGTTACGGTGCGCGAGAAATTCGGATCCCGCAGCCCCGGCATGGCGATGAGGAACTGGTTGGCGAGAGTGGATGCGTATGGCATGGGCATAGTATCCGGCCCTCACCCGCCAGAGGCAAGAAGATTGCCGGGGGGATACCTGGCCACCCTATCGGCAACACGGCCTGGAGGGTGGGCTTGGAGTTAGCGGCGGCTTCCTCAAACAGGGCTATTACTGGTTGATCCACTGAAATTCCGAGTCCCTACCTCGCTGCCGCCACCGGATCAGCACCCATTTCCTGGACAAGGCTGGCGATGAGAATCTCCTTGTTGCGATAGCGGATATCGGTACCCTTGGCAACGAAGACGACCTGCTCGGCGATATTGGATGCCTTGTCGCCGATGGCCACCAGGGCGCGTAGGGCAAAGACGACGTCGATGACCTGGCCGAGCAGGGATGAATCCTCGAAGACAAAGGTCATCAGGTGGCGCATGGCGGCGTCAAACTCTTCCTCGAGTTCGGATTCCTGGCGGAAGACTTCCAGGGCCTTGTCCACTTTTATCTCCGCCAGGGATTCCAGGCTGAGTCCTAGCAGGTGGCTGGCAATCCGATCCAGGCGGCGGACATGGTGGAGGGTCCTGGGTACGGCGCTCCGCCCCTCCCGTTCCTTGATGCGCAGGGCGCACCAGGCGATCTGCTCGGCCTTGTCGCCGGCCTGCTCCAGATAACCCGTGCACTTTGACAGGGCCATGATCATGCGTAAATCGATGGCGGCGGGCTGGCGTTTGGCAATGATGTTAAAGATACCCTGGTCGATATCCATTTCCTGGCGATCGACCTGGCGCTCGCGATCCACCACCTGCCGCGCCAGACCGGCCTCGCCCTCGGTGAGGGCGCCAATGGCGGCGCTGACCTGATCGAGGACCCTGTGGCCCATGGCGAGTACCTGATCGCGGACTAAGCCGAGTTCCTGGTCGAATCTCTGGAGCGTATGGCCCTTGGTGATGTCATGCATGAGGGGTCCCGATTGTTCAGGGGAGTTAGGGACACCACACAGGTTGCCTGGGATCCGGGAAAGGTGGCCTGGCCTCCTGAGCGGTGGCGTGGGTTCGAATGGGCATCCCGTCAGCCAAAGCGTCCGGTGATGTAGTCCTCGGTCAGCTTGTGGCTGGGATTGGTGAAGATCTGGCTGGTCTCGCCCACCTCCACCAGGTCGCCGAGGTGGAAATAGGCCGTGCGCTGGGAGACGCGGGCCGCCTGCTGCATGGAGTGGGTGACGATGGCGATTGTGTAGTTCTCGCGCAGCTCGTCGATCAGCTCCTCGATCTTCGCGGTGGCGATGGGGTCCAGCGCCGAGCAAGGCTCGTCCATCAGGATGACCTCGGGGGACACCGCGATGGTGCGCGCGATGCACAGGCGCTGCTGCTGGCCACCGGACAGGCTGGTGCCGGGCTGGTCGAGGCGGTCCTTGACCTCGTCCCACAGGCCGGCCTTGCGCAGGCTGGTCTCGACCAGTTCGTCAAGCTCGGTCTTGTCGTTGGTCAGCCCGTGGATGCGAGGGCCGTAGGCGACGTTCTCGTAGATCGACTTGGGAAAGGGGTTCGGCTTCTGGAACACCATGCCGACCTGGGCCCGCAGGGGCACCACATCAAGCTTCTTGTCGTAGATGTCGACGCCGTCCAGGGCGATCTGACCGGTCACCCGGCAGCCCGCAATGGTGTCGTTCATGCGGTTCAGGCAGCGCAGGAAGGTTGACTTGCCGCAGCCCGAGGGCCCGATCATGGACACCACCTCGTTCCTGCCGATGTCAAGGCTCACGCCATTGATGGCCTGCTTGGTGCCGTAGTAGACATCCACACCGCGGCACACCATGCGCGGGTTCGGCGAGGTGATATCACCCACCGTGCCGGCGAAGGCCCGGCCTTTCGCCAGTTCGGCCGACGCGATGGCGCCGGTCGCGCGTCCAACCTGTTCGACTGTCGTCGTGTTCATTCGATCATCCTCGGTGAATCATAAAGTCGGTATGCCGGGGCCGGGCGGCCTACCAGCGCCGCTCGAACTTTCTGCGCAGGAGCACCGCCGCCAGGTTCATGAGCATCAGGAACCCGAGCAGCACCATGATCGCGGCGGATGTCTTCTCGACGAAGCCGCGCTCCGGGCTATCGGCCCACAGGAAAATCTGCACCGGCAGGACCGTTGACGGATCGGTGAAGCCGCCGGGGATGTCCACGATGAAGGCGATCATGCCGATCATCAGCAGCGGCGCGGTCTCACCCAAGGCCTGCGCCATGCCAATGATGGTGCCGGTTAGCATCCCCGGCATCGCCAGCGGCAGCACGTGGTGGAACTGGGCCTGCAGCGGCGAGGCCCCCACTCCAAGGGCGCCCTCGCGAATCGACGGCGGGACGGACTTAAGCGCCGCACGGCTGGCGATGATGATGGTCGGCAGGGTCATGAGAGTCAGCACAAGGGCGCCCACCAGGGGCGTGGAGCGCGGCACGCCGAAGAAACCGATGAAGACCGCAAGCCCAAGCAGGCCGAACACGATCGAAGGCACCGCGGCCAGGTTGTTGATATTCACCTCAATGATGTCGGTCCAGCGATTCTTCGGCGCAAACTCCTCGAGATAGAGCGCGGCCCCGACACCGATCGGGAAGGAGAACAGCAGGGTCAGCAACAGGGTATAGAAGGACCCCATCAGGGCCCCGGCGATGCCCGCAAGCTCAGGCTCGCGGGAGGTGCCGTTGGTAAAGAAGGGGGTGTTGAGCTTTTTCTCCAGCCGACCCCGCTCGTCGAGCACGTCCAGCCAGGCGATGGTCTGATCCTTCACCCGGCGATCCGACTGGGGCAGGTCGCGCTTGATATGGCCCTTGACGAATTGGTCGATGTCGTCGTCGGCCAGGACCCATACGTCTCTGGTGGTCCCGATGACGGACGGGTTGGAGAGCACCAGGTCCTGAAGCTGCAGCGGCGCCGCCGGGCTCAGGATAGCGTTCAGTGCCCGCTGCTCGCGCCGATCGGTCACCTCTGGGAACTGTTCCTTCAGGGCATCCCGCACCAGCTTGAGGTAGTTGGCCCGGACCAGGGTGTCCCGCTCACGGCTACCGTCCGGGTCGATCATGCCCGCGGCGAAGTGGACCTGTAGCTGGATGTAGGTCTGCTGAAACGCTGGATAGCCCTTGCTGATGATATCGAGGAACAGAATTGCGACGAAGGACAGGCCCAGGATCACCGCGCCCATGCCGATGAGGTGAAAGCGCCTCTCCGCAGCGTAACGCCGCTTGAGGCTCGCATTGACTTTGTCGATGGCGCGCTTGCGCGGCGCGCCCGCGCCGGAGGTCGTGGCTTGGTTACTCATACTGTTCCCGGTACTTGCGCACGATATGCAGCGCGATGATGTTCAGGATCAGGGTGACGATGAAGAGCGTAAGCCCCAGGGCGAAGGCCGCCAGCGTCTTGGGGCTGTCGAACTCCTGGTCGCCAGTGAGCAGGGTCACGATTTGCACGGTGACGGTGGTCACCGTTTCCAGTGGGTTCCAGGTCAGGTTCGCGGTCAGGCCCGCGGCCATCACCACAATCATGGTCTCGCCAATGGCCCGGGACACGGCGAGCAGCACCCCCCCGACGATGCCCGGCAGGGCCGCCGGGATGATCACCCGGCGCACCGTCTCCGCCTTGGTGGCGCCCAGGGCATAGGAGCCGTCCCGCATCGACTGGGGCACGGCGTTGATCACGTCGTCCGAAAGCGATGAGACAAAGGGGATGATCATGATGCCCATGACGAAGCCCGCAGCCAGGGCGCTTTCCGAGGAGACGGCCAGGCCTATGGACTCCCCCAGCTCGCGCACGAAGGGGGCCACGGTGAGGGCGGCGAAAAACCCGTAGACGACCGTTGGGATGCCCGCCAGCACCTCCAGCACCGGCTTGGCCAAGGCGCGGATTTTACGCGGGGCGTATTCAGAGAGATAAATCGCCGCCATCAGACCGATCGGCACCGCGATGAGCATGGCGATGAAGGACACCAGCAGGGTGCCGGCGAAGAGCGGCACGGCACCGAACGCGCCGCTGGCCCCCACCTGATCCTTGCGCAGGGCCGTTTGTGGGCTCCACTCAGTGCCGAAGAGGAATTCGGTTGGCGCGACGCCGCGAAAAAAAAGGAACGACTCGACCATGACCGACAGGACGATGCCCAGCGTGGTCAGGATGGCAATCGAGGAGAACAGGATCAGGATCACCATCGTCGCGGATTCTACCCGGTTGCGCGCGCGCATCTGGGGAATGGTCTGACGCATGGCGATGGCCAGACCGCCGCCCGCAATCGCGAGCGCAAGCGCCCACAGGGTCAGGTTGGCGATGCCCTGAAGCCGCGCGTAGTGGTCGGCGGCCACCTGGATCTTGGGGGTCACCTCGCCGGAGGTAATGTTTCCGGTGGCGAGATTCTTGATGTCATTTAGCAGCAGTTCGACCCGCCCGGGGGACATGCCCTCGGTCATGGCACCAGATAGCTCCGCCTTCATCAGGGCGGTGACGATCGTGTCCTGGAACCCGGCCCAGACTCCCAGCAGCAGGAGCGCGGGCAGGCCAGTCCAGAGGGCGGCATAAAGGCCGTAGTAGCTGGGCCGGGAGTGCAGAGTTCGGATCTGCTTCGCCCCCCCGGCCACGGATACGGCGCGCTTGCAGCCGAAGTGGTAAGCCAGGGCGAAGACCCCCAGGAGGACGATCAGGAGTGTCGACTGCATGGAAGAAATCCCGTCTCGGGTGAAAGGGTCGGCGGCCCGAAGGCCGGCGACGCGCACGCGCGTTCGCGGCCCAAGGCCGGGTGCAACCCGCTTACCTCAACTCGTCCGGGGTCAGCAACTCCATCTTGTTGGCCCGCTCGGCGACCTGCGCGCGCATGTCCTCGGGCAGGGCGATTAGACCCTTGTCGGCCAGGTAGCCCTCGGGACCCCAGGCTGCGTCGTTGGTGAACTCGGCCAGGTACTCGGCGATACCCGGGATGGCGCCAACGTGGGCCTTCTTCACGTAGAAGAACATGGAGCGGGAGACCGGGTATTCGCCGGAGGCGATGGTGTCGTAGCTGGGCTCCACGCCGTTGATCTTCGCGCCCTGGATCTTGTCGGCGTTCTGGTCGAGGAAGCTGTAGCCGAAGACGCCCAGGGCATTGGGGTTGGCCACCAGCTTCTGCACGATCAGGTTGTCGTTTTCACCGGCCTCGATGAAGGCGCCATCCTCGCGGATGCCGTGGCACACCGCCTTGTGCTTCTTGCTATCCTCCTTCCTCATGGCCTTGATCGATGGGATTTGGTCGCAGCCGCTTTCCATCGCCAGCTCGACGAAGGCGTCACGGGTGCCGGAGGTGGGCGGCGGGCCCATGACCTCGATGCGGATGTCGGGCAGGGCCGGGTTGACCTCCTGCCAGGTTTTGTAGGGGTTCGCAACCAGGGTATCGCCGCCCTTGAGGTCCGGCACATCCTTCGCCATGGCTAGCCAGATGTCCTTCAAGGTCAGGTCATACACCTGGGCCAACTTGCTGTTGGCGATGGCAATGCCATCAAAGCCGATCTTGACCTCGACGATGTCCTGGACGCCGTTCGCCTGGCAGTTCTCGAACTCGGAGGTCTTCATGCGGCGAGAGGCGTTGGTGATGTCGGGATGGTCGACGCCGACGCCGGCGCAGAACAGCTTCATGCCGCCGCCGGTGCCGGTGGACTCGATTTTCGGGGTCTTGAAGGAGGTGCCGCGGCCGAAAGTCTCGGCAACGGCGGTGGAGAACGGAAATACGGTTGAAGAGCCGACGACGGTGATGTTGTCGCGGGCGAAGGCCTGGGTGGCGCAGGACGCGGTAAGGGCTGTCGTCACCGCGGCGATCAGGGTCTTCTTCATAATCAGCCTCATGCTGGGAAATGTTGATCTTTGGTAAGGCTCATTCTCCTGGCCGAGCGTTGAGTCTCGGTGAACAATCCATTAATTTTTTATTTCCTTATATATAAGGAAAGTAACGGCTGATGGGGCGGATAAAATTTTCCAGCCTTTCCCGCGCCTTCCCGCTGACTGGCCCAGGCGTCCCTCGTCATGAGGTTGTCACGGGTGCTTCACGAAACCGGCATGACTCCATGCGAATCTTTGTCGCAGATCCGCCAATGCATAGCCTGTCCAGAACCTACCCACCATGACGACGACTATCCTCATCGTCGATGATGAACCCGATATCCGCGAGGTGATCCGTTTTACCCTCGAAGCCTCGGGTTTCCGCGTCCGTGAAGCCGGCCATGCCGAGGATGCCCGCAAGCTGTTGCAGGACGAGAACCCGGACCTCATTCTCCTTGATTGGATGCTACCCGGATGCTCTGGGTTGGAATTGGCCAGACAGCTCAAACAAAATGCCCAGACGCGGGCCATTCCGATCATCATGATCAGCGCCCGCGGAGAGGAGGACGACAGGATACGGGGTCTGGAGAGGGGGGCGGACGACTACATCATCAAGCCATTCTCGCCGCGGGAGATGGTGGCGCGCATCCAGGTTGTCCTGCGCCGTTCCAGGCCGGAGGGGGCAGGGGATAAGCTGGAGATCGGTGGCTTGCGTATCGATACCGTCAGCCATCGAGTCAGCGCCGGTGGCCAGCGTCTTGAATTGGCGCCGATCGAGTTTCGGCTGTTGTACTACCTCATGAGTCACGCCGAGCGTGCTTACAGTCGCTCCCAACTTATTGACAAGGTGTGGGGAGAGCAAATTTATGTCGAGGAGCGCACGGTCGATGTCCATGTGCGCCACCTGCGCAAGGCCCTTGCGGAGACGGGACACGAACATCTTCTCCAGACCGTGCGGGGGGTTGGCTATCGCTTCTCGGACATGCCATGACCCGAATGCCCGCAGACAATCCGCAACCCTCTCGCAGAGCCATGCAGGCCCTGATTCAGGGCGTCACCACCTTCGACCTGGCCTTTGCCGCCGTCTGTCTCGGGGCCGCTCTGCTCGTATATCTGGCCGGCGCCCCCCCTGAAATCGCTCTCATAGTGGGGCTGGCCCCCTTTATCGGCCGCCACCTCTATCTTCTGTACCGCCTGAGTTCGCTGATTGGCCGCCATCACCGCTTTACCCCGCCCTTTCCACGGGGAAGCTGGGGGCGCGTTTTTCAGGCCATCGCCCACTATCAACAGGCGATCCGCCGCCGGCGCCGGCGCCAATTGCGGTTCGCCCACCGGTTTCGCGAAGCGGCGAATTCCATTCCGGATGCTCTGGTCATCCTCGATAAGGGGCATCGTATCGAGTGGGCCAATGCGAGTGCACCCTACCTCCTGGACATCTATTGGCCGCGGGACGAAGGCCGGTTGTTTACCGAAGTCCTGGCCCATCCAGGGTTGGGGGCCCTGATCGACCGGGCGGATTACGGTCGGCCCCACGACTTATCCCCACCTCACAATCGCGCCCTGATGTTGTCGTTCCGCATTTCTCCCTTCGGGGGGCGGAAGAGCCAGCGACTGGTGGTCGCCCGGGACATCACGGCCATCTACCATCTCAACATGATCCGGCGCGATTTCGTCGCCAATGCCTCCCACGAGTTACGCACGCCGCTGACAGTGATCACCGGCTTTCTGGAGAACCTGAGCTACTCGCCCGACACCCCGGCCAGCCATCAGCGGCCCTATGAACTCATGGTCTGCCAAGCCAGCCGCATGCGCTCCATTGTGGAGGATCTTCTCACCCTTTCCCGCCTGGAAATGGATGACAGGACGGAACAGATAGGACCCGTCGACATTCCCGAAGAGATTCGCACCATCACTCACGAGGCCGAGGCCCTGAGCGAGGGCCGGCACAAAATCTCCCTGGATGTCGATCAGAATTTGCTGGTGCAGGGCAACCTGGTGGAGCTGCGCAGTGCCCTCTCCAACCTGATTTACAACGCGATCAAGCACACGCCGGCCGGGAGCCATGTCCGTATTGCCTGGCACCGCGAGGAAGCCCAGCCCGTCTTTACTGTCACCGACGATGGCGAGGGTATTGCCGCCGAGCATATCCCGAGGCTGACGGAGCGCTTTTATCGTATCGACAAAGGCCGCTCCCGAGCCTCAGGGGGGACCGGCCTGGGATTGGCTATCGTCAATCACGTCCTCAATCGTCATGAAGCCCGGCTGATCATTGCTAGCGAGCCGGGTAAAGGCTCCACCTTTACCTGCCGCTTCCCCGCTGCCAGCGGACTAACCCGCCTGGAAAACCAGAAGATCGATGCAGGTCTCTGATTGAGGGTGGCCAGAATCCTCTTGCGGCGGCTTGGTCCCGTCAGGAGGGTTTCTTGCGCGCCTGACCGGCCTGTTCCAGTTCCGCCAGGTATTCCTGCCACAACCCCTCCTGGTTCTGGCCGAGGCGGTAGAGATAGTCCCAGGAATAGATGCCCGTGTTGTGCTCATCGTCGAAGTGGAGGCAGACGGCATAGTTGCCGATGGGCTCGATGCGATCGATGTTGACCTCTTCCTTGCCGAGCTGGAGCACCCGCTGGCCGGGCCCGTGGCCCTGGACCTCGGCGGAGGGCGAATAGACGCGCAGGAATTCGCAGGGCAGGTTGAAGTGGGAACCGTCGTCGAAGGTCAGCTCGAGCACCTTGGACTGGCGATGAAAATTGAGTTCGGTGGGGGTGGGCATAAGAGGCTCCGCGCCGGCCCTGGGTTGGCCGGGGTGTCGTCGTGATGAATGATCAGAGGATGTAGCGCGACAGGTCCTCGTTGGCGGCGAGTTCGGACAGGTTGCGGTCCACATAGCCGGCGTCGATGGCGACCGTCACCCGGTCGAGTTCCGCGGCGTTGAAGGAGATATCCTCCAGCAGCCGCTCCAGCACCGTGTGCAGGCGGCGGGCGCCGATGTTCTCAATGCGCTCGTTGACCTGCCAGGCGACCTCGGCGATACGCCGGATGCCATCTTCGGCGAATTCAATGTTCACGCCCTCGGTCGCCAGCAGGGCCTTGTACTGCTCGGTGAGGGAATCGTCGGGTTCGGTCAAGATGCGGACGAAGTCCTCGCTGCTCAAGGCCTTGAGTTCCACCCGGATGGGCAGGCGACCCTGGAGTTCCGGGATCAGGTCCGAGGGCTTGGACAGGTGGAAGGCCCCGGAGGCGATGAAAAGGATATGATCCGTGCGCACCATGCCATGCTTGGTGGAGACGGCGCAGCCCTCGACCAGGGGCAGCAGGTCCCGTTGCACGCCTTCGCGGGAGACATCGGCGCCGCTGGTATGGTCGGAACGGCGGCAGACCTTGTCGATCTCGTCGAGGAAGACGATGCCGTGCTGCTCCACGCCCTCCAGGGCCCGCAATTTGAGTTCCTCCTCGTTGACCCGCTTGGCCGCCTCCTCGTCGCGCAGCAGCTTCATGGCGTCGCCCACCTTGATCTTGCGGCGCTTGGCGCGGTCCCGGCCCAGGTTCTGGAACAGGCTCTGGAGCTGGCTCGTCATCTCCTCCATGCCCGGGGGGGCCATGATCTCGACGCCGATGGGGGAGGCACTGACTTGGATTTCCACCTCGCGCTCGTCGAGGTCACCCTGGCGCAGCTTGTCGCGAAACTTCTCGCGAGTGGCGCTGGAGGCGCCGGCGCCGCGGCTGTCCTCCTCGAAGTTGGACGGCGGTGGCAGCAGGGCGTCCAGGAGCCGCTCCTCCGCCGCCGCCTCGGCCTGGTCGCGCAGCCCCTCCATGGCCCGTTCCCGCGCCATCTTCACGGCGGTGTCCGCCAGGTCGCGGACGATGGACTCCACGTCGCGCCCGACATAACCCACCTCGGTGAACTTGGTCGCCTCCACCTTGATGAAGGGGGCGTCGGCGAGCCGCGCCAGGCGCCGGGCGATCTCGGTCTTGCCGACGCCGGTGGGGCCAATCATGAGGATGTTCTTGGGCGTGATCTCCGAGCGCATGGGCTCGGGGATCTGGGCGCGGCGCCAGCGGTTGCGCAAGGCCACGGCCACGGCCCGCTTGGCCTCCTCCTGGCCGATAATATGCTTGTTCAGCTCGGCGACGATGCGTTGGGGGGTAATATCCGACATGGAGTCTTCCTGGTGACGGGGCGGCGCCATCGGGTGGTGGCCGCGGGCGATTCGACTCGGGCAATTTGCGGGCCGGGGTGGCCTTCCGCAAGGCTGGGGATCGGGAAAAGGCGGCGGGTCAGACCGGGCCTAGCTCTTCGATGGTCAGATTGTGATTGGTATAGACGCAGATAGCGGCGGCGATGTGCAGCGAACGCTCGACAATCTCCCGCGCCGACAACTCGGTCGCCTCAAGCAGGGCCAGCGCCGCCGCCTGGGCAAAGGAGCCGCCGGAGCCGATGGCCATGAGACCCTGCTCCGGCTCCAGCACATCGCCCGTGCCGGTGATGATGAGGGAGGCGGTCTGATCGGCAACCAGCAGCATGGCCTCCAGACGGCGCAACATGCGGTCCATGCGCCAATCCTTGGCCAGTTCAACGGCGGATCGGGTCAGATGGCCCTGGTGCTTTTCCAGTTTGCCCTCAAAGCGCTCGAAAAGGGTAAAGGCATCCGCCGTGGCCCCGGCAAAACCCGCCAGCACCCGCTCCTTGTAGAGGCGCCGCACCTTGCGGGCATTGCCCTTCATCACCGTCTGGCCCAGGGTTACCTGGCCATCGCCGCCAATCACCACCTGGCCGCCCCGCCGCACCGACAAAATGGTGGTGCCGTGAAATGTCTCCATCGAGGGTACTCCCGCGCCAATCGAATTGGGCGCCATTCTACGCGAGCGGCAGGGTCAGCATAAGCGGCTTGCCTTGGCGGTGGGGGCCTCGAATGTCCTGGCTTTCAGGCGGGACGGGCCCCAAGCCGAACCTCACTAGCCGAGGCCCCACCAGCGGCCCCTACCGGCGCTGAATCTTGGAGGTCAGGCCGCCGCTCTCGGCAATCCATCGCGCCGCCAAGGGGGTTGCTACTCCCGCCAATACTCCGGCTTGTCGAGGGCATCGGCGCAGACGACCCTACCCCGGAGCTTGCCAATAACGCCAGGGCGGAGCGCCAGAACCATCCAGGCGTCCTCATGGGCGGCGGGAATGGGGTAAGGAGCGGCGAGCCCCAGAGGCCCGGCCGGCTCGAAGCCATGACGCGGGTAGTAATCCGGGTGTCCGAGCACGAACACCAATTCCACCCCTGATTTCGTCAGGAGTTGCAACCCACGAGCAATCAGGGCGCCGCCGATGCCGGCACCCTGGGCGGCGGGGACGACGGCCAGGGGGGCGAGGAGCGAGACGACTACCTCGCGGGGCGCATCCCGCAGTCGCGCCCGGGTGAAAAGGATGTGGCCCAGGGGTTGTTGACCCTCATAGGCGAGCAAGGACAACAAGGGCCGCGCGGTCGCATCTGCAAGAAGATCCCGCACCAGATCGGCTTCATCCTCCCGATCAAAGGCCGCTCGTTCCACGAACAGCACGTCCCGCAAGTCGGAAATTGACGCCTCCCGAATCTTCATCCGCCCTCCTGCTAGGTTCCAATGATAGTGGTCGGTGGTAAGTAAGGGTCGCGGCCGGGCCCCTGGCCGCCCCCGTGATTAATTTTCATACGATGGCCCAAGGGATGCCATTGTCCAGCGAAGGGGGGTCTTTCACAATTAACGACAGAGCTCAGCCGCGCCGCTTTTGGGCCTTGATTTGAATCAACCGTTTACGCCCGACATGGGCATGAACTGATGGGCTGATGGGGTGAAAGTCCACTGTAGGAGTGACTGTAATGCCCTTTTGGGCTGATGTAGCGACTAGCCGACGGCAAGGGCAGCCTCGCGCGGTGGCTGTCTGGAGGAAGCCCGTGCGCAAAGGGGCGAACCGACGGACAGAAACCGCCTAAAAGGCTTGGTCCCCGGGCGAGTCAGCACCAGATGACGAAGGAGCGGTTGCCTACGAACATGGGGAAGCTGCCCCAGATCGAGCGCCCGGCCGCACAGGAAAAGGCCGAGCGCCAACCGGCGCCGCCGCGAGTCCGGGCCGCGGGAGGACGAGAAAGAGGATTCCATGCAGATGGAGCCGATGAATGAGCCAATTGATCCTGGACGTGCCGGACGACTACTTGTTGTCGCTCAAGTTGTCCAATGAAGCCGCCGCGGCGGAGATCCGCCTCGCGGCCTCCGTGAAGCTCTACGAACTCGGGCGCCTGTCGTCCGGGGTGGCGGCGCGTTTCGCCGGTATCCCGAGGACCTTGTTCCTGAGCAAGCTCGCCG
>JBFZDM010000094.1:0-3930 GCA_041307365.1 Chromatiaceae bacterium
GAACCATTCCTGGAGCTGGGCGACCTCGCGGGCGCTCTGGACCTGGATGTTCAGCTCCACGTTCTTGGTGAGCCCCGGGACGGTGAAGTTACTGGAACCAACCAGGGCCTGGGAGCCGACGACTTCGAGCTTGGCGTGGGTGATGTATGCCTTGGCGTGGAACTTGTCGCGGTCGTAGACGCGGCACTCGATTTGGCGTGAGCGTAAAGCTTCGAGAATTGCCGGGGCGCCGTGCAGGAAGGGGTTGGCCTGTTTGCCGGACTCAATGCTGTTGTCAAGGACTTCAGCCGCCCGGGTGCTGACAGCATCCAGGAGCAACTTACGCGACCGTTGGGTGGTGTCCGCGCCCATCAAGATTCGGATCTTGTCTAGTCCTTGCCAGTGCTGATCGAGTGCCAGCAGCGCCCCGATCTCGAAATAGCCCGTGGCAATATCGAAGGCCTTGGCGATGCCACACCACTCTTGGAGGTAACGGATCCCCGTCCAGCCGGCGACGCTGTTATCGACGATGAAGAGGTCGCGACCTTTGGACTCCGTGGGCATAACAGCAACTCGGTTGGATGGTGCATGCCTTTCGGGAAGCAGGCATTAGCGGGCCGCATTGGGCATTGCCGAGCCTGCCTCCCGGGGCGTCCCGTGTAACCTATTTGTCCTTGGGGATCACGTCAAGTAATACAGGATACTTACCGACATGCACTCGGACGAATGGGCTAGCGGCTTGAGTGCTTCGATCCGCCCCCAGACGCCAGGATGCGCTAAGATGCGCCCCATGCTGACCTATCCCGACATCAATCCTGTCGCTCTGGCCCTCGGACCCATAAAGGTCCATTGGTACGGCCTCATGTATCTGATCGGTTTCGGTGCCTTCTGGGCCCTGGGCCGTTACCGCGCCGCGCGCCCGGATTCGGGTTGGACCGCCCAGATGGTGGACGACCTCCTCTTTTACGGCGTGATCGGTGTCATCGTCGGCGGCCGGTTGGGCTATATGCTTTTCTACGGCTTCGACCAGATCCTCGCCAATCCCCTCAATCTATTAAAGGTCTGGGAAGGCGGCATGTCCTTCCACGGTGGCCTCATCGGCGTCATGATCGCCATGGCCCTGTTCGGACGCCGCCGTGGCCAGACCTTTCTCCAGGTCACGGACTTCATTGCCCCCCTGGCGCCTCTGGGGCTCCTGGCCGGCCGCATCGGCAACTTCATCAACGGTGAACTCTGGGGCCGGGCCACGGACCTGGCCTGGGGCATGCGCCTGTCTTGTGAACGTTTCCCCCAATATTGCCATGACCTCCCCGCCGGGGCCCAATGGACCCCGCCCTTGCACCCCTCCCAACTTTATGAGGCGGCACTGGAGGGGCTGGTGCTCTTCCTTATTCTCTGGATCTTTTCCAGCCGCCCGCGCCCGGCCGGTGCCATATCAGGCATCTTCCTGCTGGGTTATGGTCTCTTCCGAGGCCTGGTGGAACTGGTCCGGATACCGGACGGCCACCTCGGCTACCTGGCCTTCGACTGGGTCACCCTGGGCCAGATCCTGAGCTTGCCCATGATCCTGGCGGGGCTCCTCCTGCTCATCCTGGCCTATCGCCGCCCCTTCGGCGCCTGATCCCGCCATCGGCCATGCCTGGGGTGGGCGGTGCATCGATCCCTGGGTCCCCCTAGAAAAATTGTGTCCACCCGGCAAACCGACCGCGGTTGGGCGAAGTTGGACAAGTCCAACAAGCTCAAGACCACGGATGCATAAAATTTGATATATCAGAAAATGCTTATATACTAAGCATCAAATTAGGTCTACCCGGGAGTAAATCCCTATGCTCGGTATACTCGCCTCCATTGCCCTCGCCGTTGGCGGCGTCTCTTCCGCCATGGTTCTGAACGAGAACGAGCGCTTGGCCGCCGAGGAGGCGCGGGCGCCCATCATGTCGGTCATCCTCGACCAGCCCATGCGCGTCGTCCCCCTCATCCAAACCCAGATTCAACCGCTCTGAAACCTGACGCCGGACCCTTCTCCCGCATCCGGCGTCACCCCCTCACGCCCTCGTCCCCGAATCCTGGTTGCATATAGGCTGCAACTGCTTGACCTGTTCCCCAACTCATCGTTTACTTGTCATTGTTAACCACCTTGTCGCATCCCTGCCGCCGCGGGTGCCTTGTCTCCAGCAAGTCCCCGGCACAGATGCTTTCGGATTGGCTGAGTTGAGAAACGGCATGATCACCCATTCCTTACCTGCCCCCTCTTCCCGGGCAATGGCTCTCGTCCGCGCCGGCGCCCTGGCCGGCGCCGCCCTCTTTCTGACCACATGGGTCACGGGTTGCTCCACCCCCAAGGACGACACCGGCATCAAGCTGACGACCGCCGATGAAGTCATCGTTGACAAGTCGAAACGCCGCTTGAGGCTGGTGAAAGATGGCAAGGTGATGCGCGAATACCGCGTCGCCTTGGGCAAGGACCCCGTGGGCCACAAGTTCCGGGAGGGCGACCAGCGCACCCCGGAAGGGGACTATGTGCTCGACTGGCGCAAACACAACAGCCAGTATTACAAATCCATCCATGTCTCCTACCCCAATGCCGTGGACCGCATACGCGCCCAGGCCGCCGGCTACCACCCGGGGGGCATGATCATGATCCACGGCAAGCCCAATCACATCCAGTCAACGGCCGTCCTGGCCGAATACGACCGCATCGACTGGACCAATGGCTGCATTGCCGTCAACAATGCGGAGATGGACGAAATCTGGCATGCCGTGAAGGATGGCACGCCGATTCGCATCCTGCCCTGACCCCTTTCCCCCACCGCGCGGAGCCGCCTCCGAACAGGCGGCATCCTCCGGTTGTGTTGCGGGGCACTGGACCCTCCCTGGCCCCCGCGGCCTAGGGTCGAGCCACCCAGACCCTCCACCGACGAATTTTCAAGTCAATGAAGAGACCCGTCATGACCGCCCCGGTCAAGGCGAGGAGATTTGAACCCAATCACCCCCTTCAGGCAGTACACACCAGGCGGATCGGCCTAGAGGGTCAAGTCGATGCCGCTCACCAGGATACCCGGCAGCAGGGCGCTGGCGCTGGAACGGCCCTCGTAGGTCTCGGGGGAGACGATGAGTTCGCGCTCGCGGCTCAGTCCTTCGAGACGATCGCCGAGGAGGTGGTAGAGGGAGTCGTCGAAGCGCATGACCTCGACCGGGGCAAGGGGCTCGCCGTTCTCGACCCAAAAGGTGGCGAAGCGGGTCATGCCGGTGATGCGACAGTCGTTGCGATCGGCATAGTTGAGGTACCAGAGGTTGCCGATGGCCAGCCCGGTGCCCAGGCGGTATGGCATCTCGGCCATGGATATATCGCCGGGGTCAAGGGCCAGGGATTCGGGGCCTTCACTGGCGGCGTTGACGGCCTGGCCGTATTCCTTGGCGCTGCGGCTCTCCACCAGGCAATCCTGGTGGCGCCCGTCGGCAATCAGGGTGACGGCCTCGGGCTTGAGGAAGCCCTCGGCGGTGAAACCTGGCGCCAGGCCCCGGGCATGCTCCTCGCGCAGGGTGACACGGGAATCGAGGCGGCGCTCGCCCCGCGCCAGGCGCAGCAGGGGCGTCTGGGCGGTCTTGTGGTCCTTGAGGCCGAAACCACCCCAGGCCAGGAGGTCGAAAATCTCCGCCACGGCCGCCGGGGCCAGGTAGGCGCGGTAGCGGCCAGGGGGGATGGCGCGGGCCGGACGGGCCAGGATGTCCAGATCACGACGCACCCGTGCCAGCTTGTCCGTCAATGCCTTGGGGTCCCAGGCGAGGCCACTGAGATTGGCCTTGACCGCCTTGCCCCCTTCCAGGTAACAACTGAAGTCCAGATTGAAGTTCTGGCTGGCGTGCCAGTGGCGGTGGCCCAGGGAGCTGGCAAAACCGGCGTGCAGTTCGCCGCTGGCCCAGATACCCACCAGATCCAGGCCCGCGGCG
>JBFZDM010000107.1:0-4816 GCA_041307365.1 Chromatiaceae bacterium
TCTCCCTGCAACGGCGTTTCAGCGAACACCTGACCGCCGGCGTGGGCGCCGGCCTCGAACGCTCCCAGATCACCCAGGACGACGTCATCAGCGACTATCATCTGGCCTTTCTGCCCCTAACCCTGAACTACAATCGCGCCGGCAACCTCCTCGACCCCCACGAGGGCGTCCGCCTGGATGCACGGGTGGCGCCGACCGCGGTCCTGAGCGGTGACGCCAGCAACTTCTACCACCTTCGCGCCACCGGCACCGCCTACCTGGACCTGACGCGCCTGGCCAGTGCCAAGGCGGAAACGGGCCGGACGATCCTCGCCGGTCGCCTGTCCATGGGTACCATCTTCGGCGCGAACGCCAGTGCCGTGCCGCCAGACTGGCGATTCTATGCCGGTGGCGGTGGCTCGGTGCGCGGCTACCCCTTTCAGTCCATAGGGCCGCGCACGGCCTCCGACCAGCCAAAGGGCGGCAGCAACCTGCTGGAAACCAGCCTGGAACTGCGCCAGCGTCTTTGGGGGAATTGGGGTGCCGCCCTTTTCGCCGATACCGGCGCCGTCTCCGACCAGAATTTCCCCGGCAGTGGCGACTGGTCCGTCGGCGTCGGCGCCGGCCTGCGCTACCATACTCCCGTGGGCCCGGTACGGATCGATCTGGCCACCCCGCTGAACAATGACGCCGGCGATTCCTCCCTGCAGATCTACATCGGCATCGGCCAGGCCTACTAACCATGCGCCGGCTCCTCCACCTCCTCCTGATTCTGATTGGCTTGCCAGCCCTGCTGGTCGCTACCCTGCTGTTGGCCGCCAACACCGAGCCGGGGCGCCACTTCATCGCCCGCCAGATCGGCCCCCTGAGCGGGGGCCTAGTCCAGGTCGAGGGCCTGGGAGGTCGCCTGCCCTTCGCACCGCGCCTCGACCGTCTGGAGATCCGCGACGCCGCCGGCCTCTGGCTCGCCATCGAAAAGGCCGCCCTGGACCTGAACCCCTGGCCCCTCTTACGGGGCCAGATCCAGGTCGAGGCCCTGACCGCCAGTTCGGTCGCCCTGGACCGTCTGCCGGCCAGCGAGGACCAAGTTGAAGAAGACAGCGGCCCTCTCCATCTGCCGCCCCTGGTCCTGCGCCACCTCGCCATCGAGCGGGTGACCCTGGGACAAGTCGTGCCCGACGCCCCCGCCTTGAGCGTCTCGGGACAGGCGGAGCTGGCCAATCTCGAGAACTTCGAGGCCCGGCTCGCCATCAAGACCCCCGATCGCGAGGACGACTACAAACTGGAACTGAAAGCCAGCCCCGAGGACATGCGCCTCGACCTCCAGATCCACGAAGACCCGGAGGGCCTGATCACCGCCCTCCTCCGCCACCAGCGGATTCAACTGCCGCCGGAGGTGGATCGCTGGCGGCTGGATGCCAGTGGCGCCGGGCCCCGCGAGGCCTTCGCACTCAAGACCGGGCTGGCGGCCGGACCCCTCCAGGTCACCGCCGAAGGCCAGCTCGATCTGAAGGCCCAGGCCGCCGCCGGCCTGAAAATCAGGGCGGAGCTGCCGGCCATGTCCCTGGCGCTCCCGGATGGCGCGCCCTTCGCCTGGCGGGGCATCCGCCTGGAGGCCGATCTCGGCGGCCCCTGGACCGCGCCCCAGGGCCAGGCCCAGTTGGTGGCGGAAGGTCTCGCCTACGACGAATCCGGGCTGTCCCGCCTGTCGGCCCACCTGGAAGGCGATGCCCAGCGCCTGAAACTCGAGGGCCTGGCCGAGGGTGCCCGGATCCCGAACGCACCGCCCGATCTCGCGGTCAACCCCTTGCGCCTGACCGCCGAACTGCGGCCCCAGGAGCCCGGCCAGCCCTTCCGCCTCGACCTCGATCACCCCATCGCCCAATTTTCGGCCCAGGGCAAACTAGGCGAGCTGTCGGGACAGGCGACCCTGAAGCTGGCCGATCTCGCCACCCTGGCTACCCTGACCGGCCAGGACCTGGCGGGTGAGGCCGAAATCGACGCCAACTTTGATTTAGTCGGCGCCCAGGGCCTCAAGCCCCGGCTGGAGGCCAGCGGCCAGCTTCGCCTCACCCGGGCCCCAGAGCCGGCCCTGGGCCTCCTCGGTCCCGAGGCCCGACTGGCATTGATCGCCGCCCAGGATGGCGATGCCTGGCAACTGGCCACCGCCCGCATCGATGGCGCCCAGATCCAGGCCCTCGCCACCGGCTGCGCCACCGTGGGATCGGCAACGGACGCCCCCTCGCTTGCCCCCCCCAGCGATTGCGCGGCCGGGCCCCGCCATGCCCTGACCTGGTCCCTGGATCTGCCCAACCTCAGCGTCTTGGCAACCGACTGGAGCGGTCAACTCCAGGCCCAGGGTCAATTCGCGGGCTGGCCGCCACCCAGCCCTGTGGACCCCGCTACCGCCCCAACCGACCTGACCGCCACCCTGACCCTGGACGCCCGTCACCCCGACCTGGGCACCACCAAGGTCAGCGGCCGCCTTACGGCTAGCCTGGCCGATCCCAGCGGCGACCTGAGCCTGGATGGCGACTGGGGTGGCCAGCCCCTCGCCCTGCGCCTCCTCGCCGCGCGCGCGGCGGATGGCGCCCTGGACTTCCGTCTTGATGGCAGCCACCTCGCCAGCATCGAGGCCAGTGGCCAGATGCGCCTGCCCGCCGGCGCCACCCTGCCCCAGGGTGACCTCAAGCTGCAGGCCAGGCGTCTGGCCGACCTCGGACCCCTCCTGGGCCAGGAACTGGCGGGTAGCCTCGACCTCCACCTGAACCTGACCGAGACCGAGGCCCGGATCACCGCCGAGGGTAAGGCCCTCATCCTGCCCGGCGCCATCGGGATTGGCGGGATCAGCCTGAAGGGCCATGTGGCCGATCTCCCGGCACTTGCCGGGATCGAGGCCCGGTTCCAGGTGGATGGCCTCAAGACCGCCGAGGTGGCCGGTGACCTCACCCTGACCGCCAAGGGCACCCAGGCCGCCCTGGAGCTGACGGCCACATCCAGCCTGACCACGCCAATCGGACCCGCCACCCTGGCGGCGGAGGCCGATCTGGACATCCCCGGCAACCGGCTAGCGCTCACCAAGCTGGAGACGCAGGCCAATGGCGAGACCCTGCGCCTGTTAGCGACCGGCAACTTGGACCTGAAGGAGGGCCTGGCGGTGGATCGCCTTAGGTTGGGCCTGGCAACCGGGACCCTGGACCTGACCGGTCGCCTGCTGCCGGAACTGGACCTGGCGGCCAGTATCGACAAGCTGCCCCTCGACAGGGTCGCCGCCCTCGCCGGCGGGCCCGAGGCGGCGGGCCTTCTGGCCCTTCAAGCCAAGCTGACGGGCAAGCCCGGAGCGCCGGTTGGCGTCCTGAACCTCAAGGCCAGCGGTTTGCGGCTAGTTGGCAACGGGGGCTTCGGACTGCCGCCCACCGACCTGGATGCCAGCCTGACCCTCAAGCCTGGCGCAAACGCCTTGGATGCCAGCGCCCAGATGGGGCCCAAGGGCAACCTGAGGCTGCGCGGCCAGGTCGGCGGCACCCTGCCAGCGGCCCCCGGCGCCCTGTCCCTGCGCGCGGACGGCAAGATCGACCTTAGCCTCCTCGACCCCCTGCTAACCGCCGGCGGTCGTCAGGCGAGCGGTCAGGCGAGCCTCGACGCCGGCATCGCCGGCACCCTGGGCGCGCCCAAGCTCGATGGCCGGCTGCGTCTCGCCGGGGTCTCCTACCGCGACTGGAGTTTGGGGCTCAACCTGACGGGCATCGCCGGCGACCTGGTCCTGGTGGGGGACCAGTTGCGCCTGGAGCGTCTGGCCGGCCAGGCCGGCGGCGGCAGCCTGACGCTGACCGGGGATGTCGGTCTGCTCACCCCCGGCATGCCCCTGAACCTGAGCCTTACGGCCCGCGACGCCGAACCCCTCCGCTTCGACTGGCTGAGGGTCAAGCTCGACGCCGATATCAGCCTGCGGGGTCCGGCAACCGATGCGACCCTGGCTGGCAAGGCCAACTTCGACCGCATCGACATCCGCCTTCCCGACCAACTTCCATCCCGGGTCGCGACCCTAGAGGTGCGGGAGGTGGGCGTGGCGCGCCAACCCCGCGCCCCGGCCGTGGAGACCGCGACGCCCGCGGTGCCCTTCCAACTCGCCTTTGACCTGAACCTCGCGGCGCCCCGCAGTGTCTTTGTCCACGGACGTGGCGTGGACGCCCAACTCGGCGGGGAACTAGAGGTGGGCGGCACCCTCGCCCAGCCAGCGATCACCGGCGGCTTCAACCTTATACGGGGCGAATACGACCTGGTCGGCCAGACCCTGCGTTTCACCCGCGGCCGCATCGGCCTGGACGGCGCCGCCGGGCTGGATCCCACCCTGGACCTGGAAGCGCGGGTAACGGCGGCGGGCAGCACCGCCATCCTGGGGGTGGTGGGGACGGCGACGGCCCCCCGCATCGTCCTCAGCGGCGAACCCGAGTTACCCCAGGACGAAATCCTGTCCCGGCTCCTTTTCGGCGTCGCCGGCACTCGCCTGTCCCCCTGGCAGACGGCGCAAATTGGCCTGGCCGCCGCGCAACTGGCCGGCTTAGGCCCCAAGGGACCGGGATTGCTGGAAGGCGCCCGCGAGGCGCTGGGGCTAGACCAGCTTTCGGTCGGCACCAACGAGCAAGGCGGCACCACCGCCGAGGCCGGCCGTCAGCTTTCGGACCGCGTCTATATTGGCGCCCGCCAGGGCACCCGCGCCGGCGAGACCCAGGGCGTCCTGCGCATCGAACTCACCCCCAGCCTCCGCCTGGAAACCGACATCGGCGCCAGCAGTGGCTCCCGCGCCGGCATCGCCTACGAACGGGAATACTGAGTG
>JBFZDM010000116.1:0-23811 GCA_041307365.1 Chromatiaceae bacterium
TTGGCCGATCCGCAGGCGTTTTTTGAATCGCACCTGCTGCCCTATCCCCTGGATAATGCCCTGCGGAAGCCCGACAGCATGGAGGATGTGCTGAAGAAGCGTTTGGAAGACATGACCGGCCTGGAGCGGGAATTTATGTCCGAGTTGGGGATTCAGCCGCCCGCGTCCACGCTGCCGGGTGCGAGTATTATCGACCAAGATGACGACGCCCCCTTGCCAATGCCGGATGCCGAGGAAGTGTAAATCGGTAAACACTCGCTTCAGCGACCGGGTAGCCTCGAATCGACATGACCCAGTCGATTAGCGCCGGGAACTGGGGTTCCCGGCCATGCTGGATCAGTATTATTTCTTATCCTTGCGGTGATCCACCACGCGCACGGCCTTGCCCTGGGAGCGGGGGATCTCACCGACCTGCTTGACCACCACCTGGCAGCTCACGCCGATGAAGTCCTTGATGTCCTTGGTGGCGCGGGCGCCCACCTTGCGCATGGCCTCCTCGCCCTTCTCGACCAGGGGCGGGCTGGCCTCGACATTGACCACCATGGTGTCCATGGTGCCCTCGCGGTACACGTCGATCTGATAGAAGGGCGAGAGGATCTCCGTCTTCATCAGGATGGACTCTACCTGGGAGGGATAGACGTTGACGCCGCGGATGATGAGCATGTCGTCAGTGCGCCCAGTAATGCGGGACATGCGCACATGGGTGCGCCCGCACTTGCAGGGGGCGGGGTTAAGGGAGGAGATGTCACGGGTGCGGTAGCGCAGGAGGGGGAAGGCCTCCTTGGTGAGGGAGGTGAAGACGATCTCCCCCTGCTCGCCGTAGGGCAGGGGTTTGCCGGTATCGATATCGACGCACTCCACCAGGAAGTGGTCTTCCCAGACGTGCAGCCCATCCTTGGCGTTGATGCACTCGACGCACACGCCGGGTCCCATGATTTCGGACAGGCCATAGATATCGATGGCGTCTATCCCCAGGCGGGATTCCAGCTCGTAGCGCATCTCCTCGGTCCAGGGTTCGGCACCGTGGATGCCGACCCGCAGGGGCAGCTTGCGCATGTCCACCCCCAGGCCCTCGGCCTCCTCGGCCAGATTGAGGGCGTAGGAGGGTGTGCAGCTCAGGCCGGTGGCCTCGAAGTCCTTGATGAGCATGATCTGCTTCTGGGTCTGGCCACCGGACATGGGGGTGACCATGACACCCAGTTCCTCCCCCCCGTAGTGGAAGCCGAGCCCGCCGGTGAAGAGGCCATAGCCATAGGCATTGTGCATGCGGTCGCCCGGTCGCAGGCCGGCGGCGGCCAGGGAGCGGGCCATGAGTTGGCTCCAGGTGCGAATGTCGCGGGCCGTATAGCCGACGACCGTGGGTTTGCCGGTGGTGCCGGAGGAGGCATGGACACGCACTACCTGATCCATGGGCACCGCGAACATGCCGAAGGGATAGCTGTCGCGCAAATGCTCCTTCTTGGTAAAGGGCAGCAGGCGCGTATCGGCCAGGCTCTGGATGTGGCGCGGCTTGACGCCCAGTTCATCCATGGCATCGCGATAGAAACCAACGGTGTAGTAGCAGCGCTCGACGGTGGTTTGCAGGCGCTTGAGCTGGAGAGTCTCCAGGTCCTCGCGGGGCATGGTTTCGATTTTGGTATGCAGGATCATGGCTTGTCCCCAATTTTCGTTTGATTCATCCAGTCCGCGATGGGCTCGCCGCGCCGGAATACAGTGCCGGAAAAGACGCCCACCAGTTTGCCCCTGGCGGTCCTGACCTCGATGGCATAGAGGCCGGTGCGTTCGCCCCGGCTGACCTCCCGCGCCTCCGCCATCAGGGTGTCGCCCAGGCGGCTGGCGGCCGGATAGCTCATTTGGGTGACCAGGGCGACCGCCACGGTGCCATGGCTGTTGGAGGCCACGGCGAAGGCAAAGTCGGCCAGGGCGTAGGTGACGCCGCCATGGGTCAGACCGACGGCATTGAGCATGTCGGCTCGGACTTCCAGGCGCACCTGGCAGGCGCCGGGTGCCGCAGACACCAGTTCCATGCCCAGCAAGCGCGCCAAGCGGTCCTCTTGTTCCATCCAGTGGCCGACGCGCTCGGCCTCGGTTTGAGGGTTTGAGTCCTTCATCAGGCGGAGGCCAATTCTTCGGTAAAGAGGTCGTAGCCCAGGGCACGCAGGTGCCGGTCCAGGGCGGCGGGGTCTGTGGCGCGGAAACGGACGATGACAATACGCATGCCCGTTTCGTCTGGGGCCACCGGTGAGACCACGGTGGCGATATAGCCACCCTGGCTGTTGATGGCGGCGAGAAACTTGGCCAATTCACCGGCGCGATCCGGGAGGTGGACGGCGATGCGGGTGGTGTCCTCCAGACCGCAACCCGTGATGGCCAGGAAAAAATCGAGGATGTCGTCGTCGGTGACGATGCCCAGCAGGCGACGCCCGTCATCGACCACCGGCAGGCAGCCGATGCCCTTGTCCCGCATGAGCTGGCCAGCGACCTCCACCAAGGTACCAGGATCACAGGTGATCACCTCCCGTCTCATGACCTGCTCCACCTTAATCTTGGCCATGAGGTAATTGACCTCGCCCACGGACAGGGTGGTGATGGCCGAGGGTTCCGCCTTTTCCAACTCCCGGTGCGACAGAAGCCCCAGCAGTCGCCCCAACCCATCCACCACCGGCAGGAAGCGGCGCCCCTTCTCGCGCATCAGATGCGCTACCTGGCTTAGCTTGGCATCGGCGGTGGTGGTATCCACCGGCCGGCTCATGATCTGTTCGACGTACATGCTGGGTCCCCGTGGAGATCTCTATTACTAATTTTCAATTTTTATGGCTATGGAACCGTGCCATAAGTGACCCAAACCTGACGCGGTCGGGACCTGGTCATCCTGGCCAGGAGAGGTCGTGAAAACATCACTGTAGCTCGGGCATGGTTTCCAGGCCGTCGACACCCCACCGACCGGCACCCGATAACCGATAACCGATAACCGCTATGCGACAGCCATAAATGGTTTTAGTATCCAAGATAAGCCCGCTTAATCCCCTCGTCATTCAACAAGGTCTGGGCGGCGGCGGCCATGGCCACCCTGCCAGTCTCCAGCACATAGCCCCGGTGGGCCACCCCCAGGGCGGCGCGGGCGTTCTGCTCCACCAGCAGGATGGTCACCCCCTGGCGGTTGAGATCCCGCACCACCCGGAAGATTTCCTCCACCAGCAGGGGCGCCAGGCCCATGGAGGGCTCGTCGAGCAACAGCAGGCGAGGCCGCCCCAGCAGGGCGCGGCCGATGGCAAGCATTTGTTGCTGGCCACCCGAAAGGGTGCCAGCGCTTTGGGCGCGCCGCTCCTCCAGGATGGGAAAGAGGGAATAGATGAACTGGAGCTGCTGCTCCACCCAGGCCGGGTCATGGCGCTGGGAATAGCCACCCAGGCGCAGGTTGTCCTCGACGCTGAGGGGGGCGAAGACCTGGCGGCCCTCCGGAACCTGACAGATGCCGGCCTTGACGATGCGGTGGGGGGCGAGACGGCCAATGTCCCGGCCCTCCAGCAAAATCTGGCCGGCGCTGGCGCGGTGAATGCCCGAGAGGATATGCAGCAAGGTCGTCTTGCCGGCGCCATTGGCGCCGACGATGGCCACGAGTTCCCCGGCTTCGACCTGGATGTCCACGCCGTGGAGGACCTCGACCGGGCCGTAACGGCCCCGCAGGCCGCGCGCCAGGAGCAGGGGCTCACTCGACGGCATAGTGGACCTCCCCCCCCAGGTAGGCGGCGATGACCTGGGGATTGGCGCGCACCTCGGCGGGAGTCCCCTCCGCCAGGCGGCTGCCGTAATCCAGCACCAGGATGCGGTCGGAGACTTGCATCACCAGCCCCATGTTGTGCTCCACCAGCAGGACCGTGATCCCCTGGTCGCGGATGCGCCTGATCAGGCCTCGCATTTCCAGGGTTTCGGTGTCGTTGAGGCCGGCGGCGGGCTCGTCCATCAGCAAGAGGCGCGGCCGGGCGGCCAGGGCGCGGGCGATTTCCAGGCGCTTGAGGGCGCCATAGGGCAGTTCACTGGCCTGACGGCCCTTCAGCCCCACCAGGTCGCAGAAGTCCAGGGCCTCCCCCGCCCACTGGCGGATCTGCTCCTCCTCCCGGCGCATGCGTGGCAGACGCAGCAGGGCCCCGGCCAGGCCCGTCCGGGCGCGGGCATGGCAGCCCACCATCACGTTCTCCAGCACGCTCATGTTGAAGAAAATCTGGAGGTTCTGGAAGGTGCGCGACAGGCCGAGGCGGGCAATCTGGTGGGTTGCCTGGCCGATGAGGGCCTGGCCCGCGAAGGTCAGCCGGCCCTCGTCCGGGCGGTAGATGCCGGAAAGCATATTGAAAAGGGTGGTTTTGCCGGCCCCGTTGGGGCCGATGACGGCGTAAACCAGCCCCTCCGGCACGAGGAAATCGAGGTCGGCGATGGCGGTGACGCCGCCGAAGGACTTGGTGAGTCCACTGGCCTCAAGCAGCATCCTGGCCCACCCCCCCCTTGCGGCCCAGGAGACCGCGCCGCGACTGCCAGAGATCTCGCAGGCCCCCGGCGATGCCCTGGGGCAAAAAGATCATGATCAGCATGAGGATGGCACCGAAGATGAGCACCTCGTAATCCTCGAACACCACCAGCAGCTCCGGTAGCAGGGTCAGAAGCACAGCGCCCAGGATGGCGCCAAAGGTGGAGGCCATGCCCCCTAGCACCACCATGGTAACCAGTTCGATGGAGACGAAGAAGCTAAAGGAATCCGGGCTGACGAAGGCCTGCTGGTGAGCAAAGAGGCTGCCCGCCAGGCCCGCTGTCAGGGCCGCCAGGACGAAAACGGCGGTCTTGGCCCCCGCCGTGTCGATGCCCATCATGGCCGCCGCGACCTCCGCGCCATGGAGGGCGCGCAAGGCACGGCCGGTGCGGGAATCCATGAGGTTGAGCGCCAGCAGCACCACCAACAGGAGTGTGACGGCTATGACTCCATACCAGCGCTCATCACTGTCGATTGCCCAGCCGAATATGGACAGCGGCGGGATCTCGCCAATGCCATCGGGCCCACCAGTGAGGCCACCGGTCTGAACCAAAATGATGTGGACTATGATGCCGAAGCCCAGGGTCGCCATGGCCAGATAGTGCCCCTTCAGACCCAGGATGGGGCGGGCGATCAGGTAGGCGACCAGGCCGGACAGCACCAGTCCCGCGCCCAGGGCGGACCAGGGGTTCCAGCCATAACGGGTGGTAAGGATAGCCGAGGCGTAAGCCCCCAAGCCAAAAAAGGCGGCGTGTCCTAAGGAGATCTGGCCGGCGTAACCCATGAGCAGATTGAGTCCAACCGCCAAAATGGCGAACAAGCCGGCGGAGGACCCCACTACATTGATGTAGTAGTTGCCGGGAAAGATCAGGGGCAAGGCGGCAAGCAGCACCGCCAGCAGCCACCATCCGCGCAGGCGTTTCATGATCGGCTCAGACCCGCTCCGCCGAGGCGCGGCCAAAGAGGCCGCTGGGGCGCAGGAAAAGCACCAGGAGCAGGATGACGAAGGCGATGGCGTCCTTGTAGCCGGAGGATATCAGGCCGGCCGCCAGCGACTCCACCAGACCCAGCACCAGGCCGCCGGCCACGGCACCCATGGGGTTACCCATGCCGCCGAGCACGGCGGCGGAGAAGCCCTTGAGGCCCAGCATGATGCCGGCATCATAGGAGGTAAAGGTGATAGGGGTCACCAGGACCCCCGCCATGGCCCCTAGCATGGCCGAGAGGCCATAAGCCACCAGCAGCATGCGGCCTACGTCGATGCCCACGAGCTGGGCAGCGGCCTTATTGCAGGAGCAGGCCAGGATCGCCTTACCCAGGAGGGTGCGGTTGAAAAAGAGATGGACCGCCAGGACCAGCACCGCCGTGCCGCCCATGACCCAGAGGTTCTGGGGCAGGAGGGTGACGTTACCGAGACGGATGGGGCTCTCGCCGGAAAAATGCGGCAGGGCGTGGATGTCCTTGCCCCAGAGGAGCAGCGCCAGGCCGCGCAGGAAGATGGAGGCGCCGATGGTGATGATGATGGTCCCTACCACCGTGATCCCCCGGGCCGGGGCGATCGCGAAGCGTTGCAGCATCAGCCCCACCACCATGGTCACCAGCACCGCCACCAGGATGGCCGGCACGAGGGGCACCCCCTCCCCCGCCGTCAGGGCGATGGCGCTCATGGCCCCCAGCATGACAAATTCCCCCTGGGCCAGATTCACCACGTCCGAGGCGTTGTAAATGATGGCGAAGCCCAGCGCCACCAGGGCGTAGGTGGAGCCCAGGGTAATTCCGGTAAGGACGAACTGGAGAATCTGATCCCACATATCGGGCTGGCGGATCTCGGACTGGTCGATCTAAGGCGGATGGGTCTGGTACGGCCGGGAAACCAAATCAGATTAGCGCGCCACCCGCCTGTATGGAAGACGACCCGCGTCCTAACCTAACCAGGGCCCATGGGGCCGGACCGGGTCGTGGTAGGGGCCGGCCGGGGCGCTTCGAGCCGCCAGCCAGCCCGTGTGGCCTCAGCCCTCGTCCACGATGACCCAGTCGCCGTTGCGGATCTCCAGCATTTTGAACGCATCCAAACCCAGGCCCATGTGATCCTGGGGGCTCATGTTGAAGATACCGGCGGTGCCAGCAAAACCCTGGGTCTTTTCGATCTCGTCCCGGACCTTGGCCTTGTCCGTAGTGCCGGCGCGCTCGATGGCCTGGATGGCGATAATGAAGGCATCATAGGCATGGCCGCCAAAGGTGGAGACATCGCCATGGGTGGCCTCGTACTTCTGCTTGTAGGCCAGGAGGGCGGGTTTCTGGGGATCACCGTCAGCAAGCTTTTCCGGCACCAGCAGGGCGGCGGCGGGTAGGCGAACACCTTCCGCCGCGTCTCCCGCCAGTTCGATGAACTTCTTCGAAGCCACGCCATGGGATTGATAAAGTGGCAACTCTATGCCCAATTGGCGGACGTTCTTGGTGACGATGGCCGGGCCCGTGCCGAAACCGAAGTTGAGAATGGCCTGGGCGCCGCTGTCGCGGATCTTGGTGAGTTGGGCGGTCATGTCCGTATCCTTGTTGCCGTAGGACTCATCCGCCACGATTTCGATGCCGTAATCCGGCGCCAGCTTGAGGGACTCTTCGCGGCCAGACTTGTCGAATCCTCCGTCGCCGCTGATGAGGGCAACCTTGGTGATGCCGCGACGCTTCATGTCGGCATAGATCTTGGCGGCCGCCATGCGATCCGTGTGAGGGGTCTTGAAGGTCCATTTCTGCACCGGCTCTATGATCTTGACGGCCCCGGCCATGGAGATGAAGGGGATCTCCTCGCTCTCAGCCAAGGGCATGACCGCCAAGGATTCCCCGGTGGAGGAACCGCCGACAATGACATCCACCTCGTCCTTCTTGACCAGACGCTTGAAGAAGTTCACCGCCTCCTTGGCGTTGCCGCCGGTGTCGTAATGGATGAGTTCCACCGGCTTGCCCAGGACCCCGCCCTGCTTGTTGACCTCATCGACATACAACTGCAAGGTCTTGAGTTCGGGATCGCCTAGGAAGGAGGCGGGGCCGGTGACGGCGAGGAAGGTGCCGATCTTGACGGTATCTCCAGCCTGGGCCGGCGCGCCGATGGCAAGCAGAGCGGCGGAGGCAAGCGCCGCCAGGGTGTGGGTGAGATTCATCTTCTATGACCTTGTCTGAGTTAAGATATGCCTGTTGGAGAGGATTGGCCTGGGCCTGGTAGAGGCCCAGCCCAGCGGCTCAGAAACTGTATTCGAGGTTCAGGCGCAAGAAGCTGTCGTTCTTGGCCTCGGATGCATAGTAATCCCCCGGCTCGAACCACTCACCCCAGAGGTGTCCCTTGAGCTGGGGCAGGATCTCGAAGGTGAAGAGAGCGAAAAAGAGGTTGCCGCGATCGGTGCCATCACCCAGTCCATCGTCCTCGTTGGCCCCGACCCAGGAGTAACGAAGCATAAGGCGGGTCTTCTGGAGTGGGCTCAGATCCAGCCCCACGAAGGGGGTGGAGAAGTTGCTCCAGCCAAAGACGGAGTATTGGCTGCCAACAAGTGTATAACCGAGCAATTCACCCCAGTTCGCCTGCGGCGCCCGGGAATAGACCGGGTGCCAGCTCTCGTTGTCACTGGAATCGGGATCGTTGCCGGACAGGTAGTAGTAGCCGGCGATGAGCTGGGGCTTGAGACTGGGCAGGATATTAGGGCTGAAGGTCAGGTTCGCGTCCAGCATGCGGCCCTCGATATCTTCATCGCCATGGGAGCCCGTCTGGGCGGCCACTTCCAGATTGCCGGCGAAACCATGGCCGAACTTGGGCATGATGCGCAGGCCAAAGGTGCTGAAATCGGCATCGGCCGTCGCCCTGTAGCCGGTGAGGGTATCGTCCTCGTGCTTGTAAACCCAATAGTATTCGAAAGGAATCTGTTCGAAGCGGTTGTATTTGCCATAGAGACCCGTCGCCCACTGGTCGGTCTCGAGCAGGTTCATATCCTGATTATTGATGACCGGCATGGGCTGCTGGGCCGTGTACATGCCCAGCAGATCGAGGCTATGGCCTTCGAAGTTGAAAGTGGCCTTGATGCCATCGGCAAAGAAGGTACGGGAGCCGTCGAGGGGTGTGCCGTCGGCGAGGATCTTGCCGGTGCCATAGATGAAATCCTGGCGGCCTAGGCGCAAATCGACCAGCCCGCCGCCGAGTTTGCGGAAATCGACATAGAACTGATCCGGCGTGACCTCCCCCAGGGGATCCCAGGTGCCCGGGTCCTGACGAGCCTGATCATAAATACGGAATTCATTGACAAGGCGGGCGAAGATGTCCGTGTCCTCGTTGAAGCCATATTTGGTCCACAGCCGGGTGCGATTCCGGTTGTAAAACATGTCGAAGGCAAAGCCGGGGCGATTGGCGGGTATGTCGTTGAGTTCCTCAAGCCGGAACCGGAAATCGCCACCCCAGGAAAACCCCTCGGCGCCCAGCGCCGGGGTCGCGGCGACGGCCAACACAGCCGCCGCCAGCAAGGAAGTCTTACCCATTCTCTCTGCCCTCGTCATTTTATGCTTGTAGTAGCGCCGATCGGGCCTTTTGGTGGCGGTAACCGCCTACAGGCTAGCCAGGTTCGTCGGAATGGTCTTGACACCCGCTCAGGCCGATTGGCCGTTATCAATGAGATCGATCAGGGCAAAAACCCAATGTCTTGCTCATCGGGCTGGAATTATGACGGATTTGGGTGGTAAAAATCCATTGTCCGCCGACATCATCCAAGATCGGGGTGGAATTGGCGGCCTTTGAGCAAGGCGCGCCGGTGCCAGGGCATGACGGTGGTGGGGCCCGAACCCAAGGCAGGCCCGGCTACTCAGGAGGCCTTCGCCGCCGCCTGGCCTCATCCCATGGCGATCGCCACGGTCAACCAGGCGGAGAATCATGACGCCCGTCCTTGAATCAACTTGTCAATTACGCGGCATAACCTCTCGCAATAGAGTGGCCGCGTCGTGGATCATGGCGGAGGTGATCTCCCAGCCGACACAGGCATCGGTCACCGAACAGCCGTACCTGAGTTGCGTCAGGTCCGCCGGGATGGGCTGATTGCCCTCCTCCAGATGGCTCTCGACCATGAGGCCGACCACCGATCGGTTGCCTTCGCGGATCTGATGCATGACATCGCGCATCACCAGGGGCTGATACTCAGGCTGCTTCCAGGAGTTGGCGTGGGAGCAATCCACGACGATGTTGCCCGGCAACCCGGCCTTGGCCAGGGCCTTCTCGGCCAGGGAGATGGAGACGGTGTCGTAGTTTGGCCGCCCACCGCCCCCGCGCAGCACCATGTGGCCATAGGCATTGCCCCGGGTGCGCGTGATCGCCGACTGGCCCTGACTATTGATACCCAGAAAGCTATGGGGATGGGCGGCGGAGATGATGGCGTTGATGGCCACGTCCAGGTCGCCGTCCGTGCCATTCTTGAAGCCGACCGGGGTGGAGAGACCGGAGGCCATTTCACGGTGGGTCTGGGATTCCGCGGTACGCGCGCCAATGGCCGTCCAGGCCACCAGGTCACCGTAATACTGGGGCGCGATGGGATCCAGGGCCTCGGTACCCGTGGGTAGACCCAGTTCGCAGACATCCAGCAGAAAGCGGCGAGCCATCTCCATGCCCACATCGATGCGGAAGGAGTCATCCATGAAGGGGTCGTTGATGAAGCCCTTCCAGCCCGTCGCCGTGCGCGGCTTCTCAAAATAGACCCGCATCACCAACAACAGCACATCCGCTACCTCGTCCGACAGGGCCTTGAGACGGCGGGCGTAATCGAGTCCCGCCACAGGGTCATGGATAGAACAGGGGCCGACGACCACGAAGCGCCGCGGTTCCCGGCGGTCGAGGATATCCATCAGCGCTTGGCGCCCCGCCACCACCGCCGTCGCCGCCACATCCGTCAGCGGCACCCGCGCCTTGATCTCATCCGGCGAGGGCATGTGATCAAAGGCGGCGACATTGAGATTCTCGGTCTGGACCAGGGACATGGGAGGCTCCGGTTACGAAAGGGGGCGGATTCGTTGATGGGGGTCTCCGGGACTCAACGCATGGCATCATGGGACGGAGATCGCGCGGCGGAAAGTGATGGCGCGGAAAATTTCCGAATGCCCCTGGGAGCCATTACCCCGATAAGCCGCCCCCTGCCCGCAGGCCATCGATGCCAGTATAATGCCACATTTAGCCAACCGACTATCCGGAGAGACCCAGCCTTGAGCGCGGTGAATCCCCTACCCCAACCAGAACGCCATTTCATGTCCGGCAACGAGGCCGTGGCCCGCGGCGCCTGGGAGGCCGGCTGCCGGGTGGCGGCGGCCTATCCCGGCACGCCATCGACGGAAATCCTTGAATTCGTCGCCACCTACCAGGACCTTTACGCGGAGTGGTCGGTGAACGAGAAGGTGGCGCTGGAAGTGGCCATCGGCGCCTCCCTGGCGGGTAGCCGCGCCCTCTGCGCCATGAAGCACGTGGGCCTGAACGTAGCCTCGGATGCCCTCATGACCCAGACCCTGATCGGGGTCGGCGGTGGCCTGGTCGTCGCGGTGGCGGACGACGTGGGCCTGTCCTCCTCCCAGAACGAGCAGGACTCGCGCCATTGGGGGCGTTTCGCCCATCTGCCGGTCCTGGAGCCCGCGGACGCCCAGGAGGCCTACGAGATGACCCGGGAGGCCTTCGCCCTCTCGGAGCAATTCGACACGCCGGTGATCCTGCGCCTGACTACCCGTATCTGCCACGTCAAGGCGGTGGTGGTGCCGGGCGAGCGGGAGGAGCGCCCGGCGACGGGTTTCCGGAAAAACCCGGCGCGCCTGGTCATGACACCCATGAACGCCGGCTACCGCATTCCCCTCATGCTGGAGCGCGAGGAGCGGCTGCGCGCCTTCTCTGAGATCACGGACCTCAATCGCATCGAGGACGGCAAGGACCCGCGGGTCGGTTTCGTTACCTCGGGCCCGACCTATTTACATGTGCTGGAATCCTTCCCGAACGCGCCCCTGGTCAAGCTGGGCCTCGGCTATCCACCACCCATGGAATTGATCCGCGCCCTGGCGGCACGGGTCGAGCATCTGGTGGTGGTCGAGGAGGTCGAACCCCTCCTGGAACTGGAGATCCGCGCCGCCGGCATTCCAGTCCACGGCAAGGACCTGTTGCCGCGCATGGGCGAACTGGCTCCCCATGTCCTGCGCCCGGCCATCCGCGCCTTCCTCGGCGAACCCGCGGCACCGGAGCCGGCGCCCAAACGACTCCTCGAGTTCACCACGCCGGTGCAGGTCTTCCCGCGCCCGCCGACCATGTGCGTCGCCTGTCCCCACCTTGGCATCTATTACTGCCTGTCCAAGATCAAGAATACCCAGATTGCCGGCGACATCGGCTGCTACACCCTGGGCGCCGGCCACCCCTGGAATGCCATGGATACCTGCATCTCCATGGGGGCCTCCATGGGCGTTGCCCTGGGCCTGGACAAGGGCCGGAGCGAGGCGGACAAGGATAAGCGCGTCATCGCCGTCATCGGTGATTCCACCTTTCTGCACATGGGCATGCAGGGGCTGCTGGACATCGTTTACAACCGCGGCAATGTCACCATCCTGCTGCTGGATAACAGCGCCGTGGGCATGACTGGCGGCCAGGAGCATCCTGGCACGGGGAAGGATATCCGCGGCCTCGAGGCCCCCAAGGTCGATTTCCGCAAGCTGGTGGAGGCCCTGGGCGTCAAGCCCGAACGCGTCCATGAGGTTAATCCCTACGAGCTTCCTATCCTCTTCAAGGCCTTGCGCCAGGAAGTGAAGGTCAATGACACCTCGGTCATCATCACCAACCAGCCCTGCGTGCTCACTGATCGTTATGGCCACAAGCCGCCCTACGCCGTGGATGAGGAGAAGTGCACAGGCTGCTCCAACTGCCTGGCGGTGGGCTGCCCCGCCATCGCCGTCACCCGCCGCGAGACGGTCGTCAAGCCCAATGGCAGTGAGAAGGAGCTGACCTTCGTCGCCATCGACAGCGCCGCCTGCACCGGCTGTGACCTCTGCCCCGGCACCTGTGGACCCGAGGCCATCCTGCCCCTGGCGGAATTCAGCCGGGCGGGAGCTCGGCTATGAACGCAGCCAAAACCGGCGAGGGCAAGGTCACCAACATCCTGGTCTCCGGCATTGGTGGCCAGGGGGTCATGACGGCGGCGGAGGTCCTGTCCCAGACCGCCCTCTCCCAGGGCTATGACGTCAAGAAGACCGAGGTGGCTGGCATGGCCCAGCGTGGCGGCGTCGTCACATCCCATGTGCGCTTCGGCCGCCGGGTGTTGTCCCCGGCCATCCCTCATGGCGAGGCCGACATCCTGGTGGGCTTCGAACCGGCGGAGGCCTTGCGCTGGTGCGGCCAGTTACGCCCTGGTGGCGTGGCCATGGTCAACCGGTTACGCCAGGAACCGCCTGTGGTGACCCTCGGCCTCTTCCCCTATCCAGACGACCCGGTGGGGGAGATGCGTGCCCGGGGCATCGAGGTCCACGCCTTCGACGCCGGCGCCATTGCCCGTGAGTTGGGCAATCTCAAGCTGGTCAACACCGTCATGCTGGGGGCCATCGCCGACTACCTGCCCTTCCCCGCCGAGATCCTCAAGGAGGCCATTCTGGCCCGTTTCCGCGACAGCAAGCCGGCCCTGGTGGCGGTCAACGAGCAGGCATTCGAAGCAGGCCGCGCGGCCCAGGCGGCGGCCTGATGGGACAAGCGATCCTCGCGGGAGGATCAGGGCCGACGGTAAAACCCGGGGCGTCCCGCGCTCCTCCCGGGAGAGGGCGGCTTCCGGTGGCCCGGCGCCGTGCCAGGCCATCAACCCCTGGGTTACCGCGCCCATGAGTGACTGGTCTCCCACCTCCTGGCAGTCGCGCCCTGCCCTGCAACAAGCCCGCTATCCCGACCCGGTGGCCCTGCAAGCGGCTCTGGCGGAACTGAGCGACCTTCCCCCCCTTGTCACCTCCTGGGAGGTGTTGTCACTCAGGCGCCAGCTGGATATGGCGGCCCGGGGCGATGGCTTTCTGCTCCAGGGGGGCGACTGCGCCGAAAGTTTCGCCGACTGCCAACCGGGCATCATCGCCAACAAGCTCAAAATCCTGCTCCAGATGAGCCTGGTGCTGGTACAGGGTCTCAAGCAGCGGGTGATTCGGGTTGGGCGCATCGCCGGCCAGTACACCAAGCCGCGCTCCGCGGACCTGGAGACCCGCGCGGGTCTCAGCCTGCCCAGCCATCGTGGCGACCTGATCAATGGTCCCGAATTCACCACCGAGGCGCGAACCCCGGACCCGGCGCGCCTGCTGCTCGGCCATGGTCGGGCGGCCCTGACCCTCAATTTCATTCGCGCCCTGTCCGAGGGAGGCTTCGCCGATCTCCATCACCCGGAGAACTGGGACCTGGAATTCATGGCCCACTCCCCCCGGGCCCAGGACTATCGCAAGGTGGTCGATGCCCTGGGCGAGTCCCTGCGCTTCATGGAGGCGGTGGGCTGCGGCGGCTCGGGCGAACTGGCGCGGGTCCAGTTCTTCACCAGTCACGAGGCCCTGCATCTGCACTATGAGCAGGCCCTGACGCGTCAGGTGCGCCACCACCCGGGCTGGTTCGATCTCAGTTGCCACCTGCCCTGGATCGGCATGCGCACCGCCGACCCGGACGGGGCCCATGTGGAATTCATGAGTGGCATCGCCAATCCAGTTGGCGTCAAGCTCGGCGGGGGCCTCTCCGCCGACTGGCTGGAGACCCTGGTGGCATGTCTCGATCCCAGCCGGGAGCCAGGTCGTCTGGTCCTGATCCACCGCTTTGGCGCCGACCGCGTCGAGCGGGAACTGCCGCCCATGATCGAGGCCATCGCGCGCGCCGGCCATCGGGTCCTCTGGGTCTGCGACCCCATGCACGGCAACACAGAGACCACCGCCAGCGGCTACAAGACACGGCGCTTCGACAAGATCCTGGCGGAACTCAGCCTGGCCTTCGATATCCACCGCGAGCTGGGCGGCCGGCTCGGCGGGGTTCACTTCGAGCTGACCGGCGATGACGTCACCGAATGCCTGGGCGGTGCCCGCGGCCTGGACGAGAGCGGACTGGAACGGGCCTACCGCACTCAGGTCGATCCCCGCCTCAACTACGAACAGGCACTGGAGATGGCCATGGCCATCGTGCGCAAGCACCGGGGTTGAGGCTTCCCAAAACTCCCCAGCCCGCCGCCCTTCCCAGTTCCCTGGCCGCGCCGGAACCCACGGGTCCGGAGCCGGCCCTGGGAGGGGCGGGGACCCTCTCATCGGAGCTACCATGGGTCAAGAAATCGGCGTATCCCACTTCACCCCGGCGGATCTGGCGGAATTCGAGGTGCGGCTGCGAGCGGAAACGGCCCTCCTGGGGGACTGGCTGGTGGAGGGCCGGTTTGAGGCCGGGCCCTGGGAGATCGGCTTCGAACTGGAGGCCTGGCTGGTGGGTCCTGACCAGAGACCCCTGCCCCGCGCCCAGGCCCTGCTGGCGTGCCATGGCGACCCCTTCGTGGTTCCCCAACTCGCTACCTTCAATCTGGAGTTCAACGGCACGCCGCAACGGCTTGAAGGCAGGGCCCTGAGCCTCATGGCGGCGGAGCTATCGGCGACCTGGGAGCGAGCCCGGACCGCCGCCCTTGGGCTTGACGCGCGGTTGGCGATGATCGGCATCCTGCCCACGGTGCGGCCGGAGGACCTGGTCCTGGAGCATATGACGCCGCTCAACCGTTACCGGGCCCTGAACACCCAACTCCTTGCCCTGCGCCAGGGCCAGCCGCCGCGGCTCGACATCCGGGGCCAGGATTGGCTGCAGATGACCCTGGAGGACGTAATGGCGGAGTCCGCCACCACCTCCTTCCAGATTCACCTCAAGATACCGGCCGCCGAGGCGGTCCGGGTCTATAACCTCTCCAAGATCCTCTCTGGCCCCATGGTGGCGGTGAGCGCCAATTCCCCCTACCTTTTTGGCCGGGACCTCTGGCGGGAGACCCGCATCCCCCTGTTCGAGCAGACCTGCTCCACGGGCGGACGGCTCCCGGCGGAACGGGTGACCTTCGGCAGCCGCTATGCCACCGGCTCCATCCTCGACTGTTTCCAGCACAATCTCACCCACTACCCCGTGATCCTGCCGGATCTTCTGGACGAACCAAGCGAGCACCTGGCCCACCTCAGGCTCCACAATGGCACCATCTGGCGCTGGAACCGGCCCTTGATCGGTTTCAACGCGGACGGCGTCCCCCATGTGCGCATAGAACACCGGGTGGTGCCGGCGGGACCGACGGTGCTTGACACCGTCGCCAACGCCGCCCTCTATCTCGGGGCCATCCAGTCGCTGCTGGAGGAGCCCACTCCACCGGAAGCCGCCATCCCCTTCGCCCTGGCCCACGCCAACTTTTACGCCGCCTGCCGCGAAGGGCTGGGGGCCAGGTTACAGTGGCTGGACGGAAGCGGATTAACGGCGCGGGAGGTTCTCACTCTGGACCTGATACCGCGCGCCCGACGCGGCCTGCTGGCCCTCGGCATCGATGCCCAGGAAGTGGCAGCCTGGCTCGGCATCATCGCGGGCCGTGTCCGTATGGGACAGACCGGCGCCGATTGGCAGCGGGCCTTTGTCCAGCGTCACGGCGCGGACATGACCCTCCTCACTGGCGCCTACCTGGAGCGCCAACGGCGCGGCCGACCGGTCCATGAGTGGACCCTCTAATGTTTCTGGGTTGTCCCTAAGCCCATCAGCCGAGCATCAGCAATACCATGCTTCAAGAACTTCATAAACTACCCGAAGGTCTCCTGGCCAGGGAAACGCGCGACCTGGAGGCATTGCTCGGCGGGCCGACCCTGATCCACCTGCCGGGGGATCGTGAACCGGCCCTCTTCCTCTCGGTACTCTTGCACGGCAACGAGACCGTCGGCTGGGAGGCCCTGCGCAACCTGCTGCGGCAACGGATTGAACGCTTCGGCGAGCCGAGGCTGCCACGGGCTCTCAGCGTCTTCATCGGCAATGTCGCCGCCGCCGCCGCTGGCGTTCGCCACCTGCCCCATCAGCCGGATTACAACCGGGTCTGGCCGGGCAGCGAAGTGCCCCCCACCCCTGAGCATGACCTCATGCGCCGGGTGACGGACATCATGCGGGGACGTGGCCTCTTCGCCAGCCTGGATATCCACAACAACACGGGCCTGAACCCCCATTACGGCTGCGTCAATCACCTCGACAACCACACCTTGCACCTGGCCACCCTCTTCAGCCGCACCCTGGTCTATTTCCTTCGCCCCAAGGGCGTCCAGTCCATGGCCATGGGCGAGATCTGTCCAGCGGTAACCCTGGAATGCGGCAAGGTGGGCGACAAGCATGGCGCCGACCACGCCCGTGACTTTATCGACGCCTGCCTGCGCCTCTCCGCCCTGCCCGACCATCCGGTCGCGCCCCACGACATCGACCTCTTCCATACCGTGGCCAGGGTCGAAGTGCCGGAGGCCCTCAGTTTCGCCTTCCCACCCGGTCGCGGCGACATTCTCCTGTCGGCGGAGCTGGAGGGCTTCAACTTCCGCGAATTGCCAACAGGCACCCCCTTCGGCCTGGTCAATCGCGGCACCGAGATCTGCCTGGACGTGCGCGACGAGAATGGCCTGGACGTGGCGGCACGCTTCTTTCACGTCGAGGAAGGCGAACTACGCCTGAGTACGCCCGTGATGCCCTCCATGCTCACCCGCGACGAGGCCGTCATCCGTCAGGATTGTCTCTGCTACCTCATGGAACGTTACAACGACCACGTGCCCCATCGGGCTTGAGGGGGGATTAAAACCTCACCCCAACTCATCGCGCAGAAAGCGGAACAGGCGGCGGTCCCCCTCGGGCTTGCCTTGTTCGCGATCCTTGCGGGCGGCGCGGATCAGGGTGCGCAATGAGTGGCGATCGACCCGGGGGTGTTCCGCCAGTAACTCACCCAAGGCCTCATCCCCTTCGGTAAGGAGGCGCTGGCGCCAACGTTCCAGTATATGGTGGTGGGCGGCGGCCTCCTGCTTGAGGCGCTCCTGGCCGTGCAGGAGAGCCTCGACGGCGGCCATGTCGTCCCGGGCCAGCAGGTTGGCGATGCGCTTGTAGTGGCGGCCCAGGGCGCGGATGTCCTTGATGCGAGCCGTCTCGTCGATGGCGGCCCAGGTGGCGGCGCTCAGCTCCAGACGCTCCAACTCGCCGCGGGGCAGGGACACCAGGCGTTTCGCCAGGTCTTGCAGGGTATGGTGTTCGCGCTTGACCTGGCTCTTGCTCGGGCCATCGTAGAGGGGCTCGTCGTGGTGCCCCTGCCTGTCGTGGGTGTGATTTAATCGATCCATTCCAAGTGCTCCAGGATCAATTGGGGCGTGAAATCGCCGCGGAATTCGTTGACATCCAGGCGGTAGGCCAGGCGGACCCGATCACCGGGACCCTCCATGCGATCGCCCAGCCGAAAACCGATGCCATCGATGGCCAGGCCAGGGCCACCCGCGGCGCGCAGGCGCAGGCGCAAATGTTCGCCGTCGCCGACCCGCTTGCGGCCGAGGACATGGAATACACCATCGAACAGGGGCTCGGGAAAGCCCTTGCCCCAGGGCCCGGCATGGCGCAGGGACTGGGCGGTGGCCAGGTTCAGGGATTGGGGCGGCAGTTCGCCATCGGAGAGGAGTTCGCGCACGGTTGGGGTGTCGCCGATCTCGCCGCGCACGGCCTGGCAAAAGGCCTCGCGGAAGGGGGCGAAGGCCGCATTCCCGAGGGTCAGGCCCGCGGCCATGGCGTGACCACCGAAGCGCCTGATCAGCCCTGGATGGCGCTTGTCCACGGCGTCGATCAGGTCGCGCATGTGCAGGCCCTCGATGGAACGGGCGGAGCCGCGCAGCAGGCCGTCTTCCCCCGGGGCGAAGGCGATGGCGGGCCTGTGCCAGCGCTCGCGGATGCGGGCGGCGAGAATGCCGATGACGCCCTGGTGCCAGCCCGGATCGAAGAGGCAAAGGGCCGGCGGCAGGCCGCCGGGTTCCAGGTTCAGGGCCACCAGGGCGGCATCGGCCTCCAGCTTCATGCCGTTCTCGATCTCGCGGCGGCGCCGGTTGAGGCCGTCCAACTCCCGGGCGATGGCGGTGGCCTGGTCCGGATCATCCGTCAGCAGGCATTCGACGCCCAGGGACATGTCCTCCAGCCGGCCGGCGGCATTGAGGCGGGGTGCCGCCATAAAGCCCAGGTCGCGGGCGACGGCCCGATTGGGGTCGCAGCCGGCCACCGCCAGCAGGGCCCGCACCCCGGGATTGCCACTCCCCGAGCGGATACGGCGCAGGCCCCGCTCCACCAGGATGCGGTTGTTCTGATCCAGGGTGACGACGTCAGCCACCGTACCCAGGGCCACCAGGTCGAGGAGATCCGCCAGCTTGGGGGGCTCGCGGCCGGCCCCGAACCAGCCCTGGTCGCGCAACCGGGCGCGCAGGGCGGCGAGCAGATAGAAGACCACGCCGACGCCCGCCAGGTGCTTACTGGGGAAGGGGTCCCCCGGCTGGTTGGGATTGACGATGGCCGCCGCCGCCGGCAGTTCTTCCCCCGCCAGGTGGTGATCGGTGACGATGACCTGGATGCCGAGTTCATTGGCGCGGGCCACGCCCTCGACCGCGGCGATGCCGTTATCGACGGTGAGTATCAGGTCTGGCTGCCAATCACGCGCCGCCTCCACCACCGCCGGGCTCAGGCCATAGCCGTAGGCGAAGCGGCTGGGCACCAGATAGGAGACCCGCGCCGCCCCCATGGCGCGCAGGCCACGCACCGCCAGGGCGCTGCCGGTGGCGCCATCGGCGTCATAGTCACCCACCACCAGGATGGAGCCGCCAAGCGTCACCCATTCCGCCAGCCGCTCCGCCGCCCGGCCGATGTCGAGCAGGGCCGCCGCCGGGTGGAGGGCGGCCAGGGGGAGCTGGCAGCCGCGCTCGTCCCGCACACCGCGGGCGAGGTAGATGCGGCGCAGCAAGGGAGATAGGTTGGCGGGCATGAGGACCGACGCCGCCGGCAGGGGGCGACGGCGGATGACCACTTGGACGGCCTCGGTGCCGGGCGCGGGACTGGGCTTGGGTTTGGTTTGGGCTGACATGCGCGGGGAGCTTATCACGGACCTGGGTCAGGAGCGGATCGCCGAAGGTATATTCAAAAGGATCACCGAAACGAAATCATACGCCGAGGGGATCACCGCGCTACCCTCGGCCTGGGAGGTTGCCGCGTCGCACTCCTCCGGCACGACCAGCCCAACCCGGCGATTGCGTGCGTTCGGCTTGGTCGGCTTGGTGGTCGGATTGGGATCCGGATGCGCGATAGAATAGGCACTCAAAGCGCCCCAGATCGGAGTCCGCCATGCACCCCGCATTCGACCTTTCACCGGACCTCTGCTATCTCAATCACGCCGCCGTCGCCCCCTGGCCGAGGCGGACGGTGGAGGCAGTGACGCGCTTCGCCCAGGCCAACGGCCGGCGCGGCGCGGCGGACTACCCGGCTTGGCTCGCCACCGAGCAGCGCCTGCGGGAGCGCCTGGCCGACCTCGTCCAGGCCCCTTCCCCCGCTGATATCGCCCTGGTCAAGAACACCTCGGAGGGCCTGTCCATCCTGTCCCAGGGGCTGGACTGGCGGCCGGGCGACAATGTCGTGGGCATCGCCCAGGAATTCCCCTCCAACCGCATCCCCTGGGAGGCCCTGCAAGACGAGGGCGTGACATATCGCACCCTGGACCTCTACGCCACGGAGGACCCCGAGGCGGCACTTGAACAGCTTTGTGACGACCGCACCCGGGTGGTCGCCGTGAGTTCGGTCCAGTACGCCCGAGGCCTGCGCCTGGACCTGGAGCGTCTGAGCGCCACTTGCCGCCGCCTGGGGATTCTGCTCTTCGTCGACGCCATCCAGAGCCTGGGCGCCATGCCCTTCGATTTGAATCGCATCCCGGCGGATGCGGTGGTGGCGGATGGCCACAAGTGGATGCTGGGGCCCGAGGGCATCGCCCTCCTCTATGTGGCGCCGGGGCTGAGGCCCAGGCTCAGGCTCCACCAGTTCGGCTGGCACATGATCGCCCACCCCGGCGACTATGACCGCACCGACTGGACGCCCTCCCCCACCGCCACCCGTTTCGAGTGCGGCAGCCCCAACCTGTTGGGTATCCACGCCCTGGAAGCCAGCCTGTCGCTCCTGCAGGAGGCAGGGATGGAGCCCGTGGCGGCGGCTATCGAGCAGCGGGTCGGCCGGCTCATGGACCTCATGGACCAGGCGGGCTTCGAGGTACTGACCCCGCGCGATCCCACGCGGCGCGCCGGGATCCTCACCTTCCGTGTCCCTGGCGCCGATCACCCCGCCCTCTGGCGCGGCCTCCTGATTAGGGGCGTCGTCTGCGCCTTGCGCGGCGGCGGCATCCGCTTTTCGCCGCACTTCTACACGGATGAAGCCACGCTGGAAGGGGCCATGGCCATCACGAAGAACACCTTGCTCCACCTCCCTTAGGAAGGGTTCAGAAACCAGTGGCACAGGGCGGGCCCGATGTCGGTTTACGCTGCGCTAACCCGACCGACGGATGTACCGGTTATTTTTGAACCGTGACTTAGGGGATTATCCGTGTACGCTTGCACCCTCTGTTGTCCGCGGATTGACCACTGATCCGGTGGAGGCGGATAAGCTGTAATTACTGCCTAAAATAAGTTTTATTTCAGCCAGCTAGCCGCTCGCGATGCTGGAGATCCCCCTCCCGCTGGCGGACCCGGCGATTGAAACTCGCCAGGTTCTTGGCGCAGACCAGGGTGAAGGGACGGCCGTGCTTATTGGTGGCCAGGTCGAGATCGCACTGGGTGCGATGAATGGAATCGGTGACATGCCGGCGTTGCGCTTCATTCGCCTTGAAGTGCCAGGTCGGTTCGCTGGGTGAGGCGAGGAAGCGGCTCAATTCCCGACAATCGGCACAGTTGCAGGAGATCGCGGCGGGTCGTGCCCAATCCGCGGGCGGTTCCAGGGGCAGGGCGATGCGCGTCTCCAAGTGCGCCAGCACCGCCATGCGCAGCATCCGCGTCGCCACCGGCTCCGGGTCCATCACGGATTCCTTGAGCAGCAGAGCGGTAGGCAGCAGCAACCGGTCCGGATCATAGACCCGCAGCAGGGACAGAAATCGCGCCACCGCCTGGCTGGCGAGAGCGGCGTCGATGCGCTCGAGGGCGGTAACCGCTTCGGCAAGCTGGGTAGAGGTCAAGGCTTCCGGGAGATCCCGATAGTCGAGGGGCGACGGGCTTGCCAGGCGCCCATCCGGCAGACCCTCCAGCCACGCCTTGGCCAGGACAGGCAGCGCCTCAATGAGATGTGGATTATTGGTCTCCAGGCAGCGGGCGAGCAGGCCAGCGCAGGCGCCGGGGCGCTGGGCGACATTGGCGGCGATGACCCCGCCAAGCAGTTCCGCCGCTTGCCCGGGCGGCAGGCGGGTGACGACTGCGGCGAGGGCGGCGTTATCATCTTGCCCATAGGCCCCGGCGGCGACCTTTTGGGTAATGAACTCGACGCCGCCCTCCAGATCGCCGAGTCGCGTTAGTACCTCGAGCAGGTCCCGCGTCCGCCCCTCGGCGCTCGCCTGGCGCCGGGACCAGGGTTCGGCGGGCCAGTGGGCGCGGATGGCGCTGGCCAGGCCCCGGGTCTCGTGCCAGAGTTCATCGCCAGCCTTGGCCCCGGCCGCCGCCCAGCGTTCCGCCAACTCGCGCAAGGCGGGGATGCTGACCCCAAGCCCGCCCGCGGCCAGCACGGCGCCGCGCCGGGTCATCGGCCACAGGATCAGGGCCGCGCTCTGGTAGAAGCGCTCGAAGGTTGCGCCCTCGTTGCCCGTGGCCTCGGAGAACTCGGGCTCGGCCTCGTCCAGGTCGGCGAGGGCCTCGGGTGGCGCCAACTCGTCCTGGTCGAAGGGCAACTGGCCCATTTCGACCTTGCCGCCGTCCGGGAGGCGCCAGTCATGGATGCGCCAATGGCTCGCGGTGACCTCGCCGATTTCCAGCTCCGGATCCCGCCAACCGCCGCGCCCGGTATAGTCGGCCCAGCCGCTTTCGGAGACACTGATCAGGGCCAGGTACAGATCACAGCGGGCCGCGGCCACGGCGGGTATCAGCACCTGTGCCACCGCCGCGTCCTTGCCCTTAAGGGCAGCGAAGCCGATCTCGGCCTCGGTGTAGGCATGCTCGAGGGGATAGACCAGTTTGTCCGGCGCCGCCCCGGACTGGTCCCAATCGCCCAGGAGCTGGGCGAGCCGGGCTTGCTCGGTGCCATAGTCCGGGGCCTGGGGCAAAGGACCCTCGCCCATGCGCGTCAGGTTGTAAATCAGCGCCAGCCGATAGCCGGAGGCGATGGGCAGGACCTCATGCACGCAGTCGGCGTAGAAGGCGGCGAAGGCGGCCTCGGCGGGCTCGTCCCGGTGGAGATCGACGTGCGCCTCTTGCCCCCGGTGGCGGATGATCAGTTCGCCACCGCTATAGTCGCAGGGCAGAACCACCACCAGGGTGGCAAACATGCCGGTTACCTTTTCGGTGTCGCGATGGGGCACGAAAAAGCTGCCGGTGTCGTAGATCAGCAGCTTGTAGAGCTGGGCCTCGATGGCCCCCGCGACCGCCAGCCCCTGGCGCACCTGCTCCACCACCGCGGCGAGGTCGGCCGCCCAGCGCTGGCCGGTGAGCCGTACTCGAGCGGCATCCACCTGCCAGGTGCGGCGCACGGCGGTATCCACCAGGGTCTCGGTCCCGCGGCCATAGGGGGCCTGCTCGGCCATGGCCACGAGGGACTCGGCCTGTACTGGCAGCAGCGGCAAGGCGATGGGACCGACCCCTTCGACCTCCAGGCGCGGTGGGTGGATATCGAAGGATCCGGCGACATAAAAGTTGCCGGGGCGCTGAACGTCCCCAAGGGCATCGGCAAGGGCTTGGGCATAATCGAGCATTGGCGTGTCTCCGGGTCAGGGCAAGCTATACCTTATCCCATCGGCTGGCGCTCGTCAGGGTCTTGGTTCTGCTTGACGACCACGAGGCTGTTCCGGTCCGGCTTGCCGAGTACCTGGCCCAGCACAGCCCGCGAGCGCTGGGCGATAAAATCCCGTGACAGGCGCCGCTCCCCGAACAAAAGACCTTGGTGGGCGTTGGCATCCAGGTAGAGGAGATCGTCCGCCGCCGGGTCAAAGGCCCGGCGGCGGCTGATGCGGGCGATACGCCCGAGGTTCACCCCGCGCCCGTCGTCGAGAAGGATGAGGTGCGGGGCGAGTCCCCGGCTTGGGTCCGGC